>CAYXNR010000030.1:0-25732 GCA_964466595.1 uncultured Coxiellaceae bacterium
CGCTTCTGGCGTACCCTTCATAAAAATAATAATCGAATTGCTTTCAATTTGTTGTTTGATTAGCTCGAGCATTTTAATTTCCTCCTCGCAAATAAAAAATTTATTTTTGCTTCACATTAAGCCTAGCTGTAGCTTGGCTACTTCCGACATTTTTTCACGATCCCAGGGCGGATCAAAAACCAAATCGACCTTGACTTCGAGAATACCCTGAATGGCTTTCAGCTTTTCTTGAATATCGCTCACCAAAACAGGACCCATGCCACAACCGGCTGCGGTTAAGGTCATCTTGATTTCAACCCGCTGCTCGCCTTTGCCAAGCGGCAGAAGGGTCGTTTCATAAATCAAACCGAGATCGACAATATTAACGGGAATTTCAGGATCGTAGCAGGTTTTTAATTGGGCCTCTATTTTTTCTTCTATACTACCGGGCAGCTCATTAATATCGGGTTCTTCCAAAATAACGAGACCCAAAGCATCTCCATCTTTTCCCGAGATACGCACTAAATTACCATTGACGTAAACTGTGTAAGCATTTCCCAAAGCCTGCGTCACCATAACCCAGGTGCCTTGTTTAACAGAAACCTTGGCACCAGAAGGAATCAAGCTTGCTTCACAGTCGCGTTTGATTTCAATGGAATCTGATTTAAACATGAAAGCTCTCGCCACAGCCACAACGGCCTTTTTCTTTGGGATTAATAAAAATTAATTTTTTTTGTTTCAAACTGCCTTCTTTTTTTTCTTCGATATAATCAACTAGCATGCCGCTTACACAGGCCACACAATCGGGATCAGGATCGACATAGACAGGTAAATCACTTATCGATTTAAAATGAAGGTCGCCTGCAACTGTCTGCGAGATAATGGCTGGTAGATACTTAAAACCAGAACAACCGGTTTTTTTTATGCTGACACGAAAGCCCACGCCCTGACTTTCATGCAGCTTGTCTTTAATATACTTTACCGCCGCTTCTGTAAAATTAAATAAGTCCTGCATCTCCTCACCTCACTCGGTACTCACTTGTTTTTTATCTTCCGCCACAGCAGCTTTGAAAGTATGCCAAGCCAAGGTGGCACACTTCACCCGCACTGGAAATTCTGAGATATTTTTAAAAACAATCAATTTACCCAAGTCTGCCTCTAGCTCTGCTGAATCATTTTTCTGAGTCACTAATAAATGAAATTTTTCAAATAACTGCTCTGCAGCAACCAGTGTTTTGCCTTCTAAGGCTTCTGTCATTAAGGAAGCTGAAGCAAGGCAGATCGCACAGCCTTGGCCATTGAAACGCAGTGACTGGATTCTTCCTTCTTGTTCATTCACATAGAGCCTCACCTGATCGCCGCATAAGGGATTATGCCCCTCACTATAATGCGTTGCCGCAGCCATGCTGCCAAAATTACGTGGCGCTCTGGCGTGATCGACAATCATTTCCTGATATAAATTTCTTAGGTCTGACATTATGCAAAAAACCTCTTCGCCTTGAGAATCCCCTCTACCAAAGCATCAATATCTTCTCGGTTGTTATACACTCCCAAGGATGCTCGCGCTGTTGCTGGAACACCCAAGCTCTCCATCAAGGGCATAGCACAGTGATGACCAACGCGGATGGCAATCCCTTCGCGATCTAGCACCGTGCCTAAATCATGGGGATGAATTTGATCAACAGCAAAAGAAAGCAGGCCGGATTGCTGACTTGCATTCCCAAAAATATTGAGGCCGGGTATAGAGCCGAGCGCTTCCCTAGCATAAGCTAATAAATTTTGTTCATGTGAATAGATCTTTTCCATGCCAATTGAAGAGAGATAAGACAAGGCCGCACCCATCCCGACCACGCCCACAATATTGGGCGTGCCTGCTTCAAATTTGTAGGGCAGTTTATTGTAAGTCGTTTTGGTAAATGAAACGGTTTCGATCATATCTCCGCCGCCTTGATAAGGAGGCAGTTGCTCGAGCCAAGCTTTTTTTCCATATAAAACACCAACGCCCGTCGGCCCATAGGTTTTATGGCTTGAAAAAACATAAAAATCACAATCGAGCTCTTGTACATCCACTTTCAAATGAGCAAGAGCCTGGGCACCATCTACCAAAACAGGTACTTGGCGCTCATGAGCAAGACGAATCATCTCTTTGATAGGATTCACCGTTCCAAGCACATTCGAAACCTGTGTTACAGCTACCATCTTGGTTCGGAAATTTAATAAGCTTTGATAGTTTTCTAGCTTGAGCTCGCCACGAGAAGAGAGTGGAATAACCCGTAAAACTGCTCCACTTTGTTCAGCGAATAATTGCCAGGGTACAAGATTGGAATGATGCTCCATCACGCTTAAAATAATTTCATCCCCTTTTTTAATAAAACGTCGACCATAGCTCTGCGCTATTAAATTAATTCCCTCGGTTGCTCCTTTTACAAAAATCACTTCCCGACTAGCTTCTGCATTAATAAATTGACGAATTTGTTCGCGTGTATTTTCATAAACCGCTGTAGCTCGCTCACTAAGAGTATGGACACCCCGGTGCACATTCGCATGATCCTTTGAATAATACTGAACGAGTGCATCGATGACGACTTGCGGCAACTGACTAGAAGAAGCACTATCTAGATAGACCAAGGGCTTGCCGTGAATAGTTTGCCTTAAAATCGGAAAATCCTGTTTTAAGGCAAGCTCAGTTTCTTTTTTTTGAATTGGAGCTCTCATCATAGCTTGGCCAACTGCCGCCCCCATTGTTCATGTAAATAGTGACGCAACCAAGGAAGACTGACTTCGCGGAGCACCTCTTCCATAAAAGCCTGTAGCAGAATAGTTGTAGCTAGCTGTCGATCGATGCCGCGGGTGCCTAGATAAAATAAACTTTCTTCATCAATTTGCCCCACAGTCGCCCCATGCCGACAATTCACCTCCTCTGCATCAATCTCAAGCTCGGGCTTGATATCAACTTCCGCAAGCTTCGATAAAAGAAGGTTGCGATTAATTTGCTCGGACTTTGTTTTCTGAGCAGCTGAACGCACCTGCACCTTCGCAGCAAAAATAGCACGGGAAGCTTCCGCTAAGACCCCGCGATAATCGATGCTGCTTTGTGTTTGCGGCGCCTGATGATCAATATAAATAGCATGATCGCTCTGTTGTGCATCCCGATCCACACTATAGAAGCCCTTGAGACAACAGGCCGCCTGCTGTTCTTGTAAATTCACCACTAATTCTTGACGTGACAATTGTCCGCCTCTTGTAAAAGAGACGGCCTTCACCTTACTATTTTGCTTTTGATGAAAAAAAAGATGGGCAACATGTCGTGCATTTTCCGCCTCATTTTGAACCTTGTTATAAACTAAGTTCGCCCCTCGCCCCACAAAAAAATCAAGACTCGCATTCGTTAAATAATGATCCGCATCGATGCTATGATATTCTTCTGTAAAGCATAATTGACTATCGCTTTCCAGAATGAATAAATGGCGTGGATGCATCATAAAGCCTGTCTGCCCATAAGCCAAAGATAAAACATGCAGTGGTTTTTCTAAAACGAGGCCGCGGGGTAAATATAAAAATATCCCGTCAGAAAATAAGGCCGCATTTAAACTCACAAAAGGATGCCGTTTGGTATCAATCTCTTTCAGAAAATAGGCTCTGATTAAAGCAGCATGTCTTTGTAAGGCTGCCTGTAAATTATCGAGAATGACGCCTTCTCCGAAGGCCGAGTGAGAGGAAAACAAGGGCGCATAGTGGCCATTCACAAAAACCAAAAGAAAATTGTTTTGCGCTCGTTCTTTTACAAGTGCTTGTAGTTCTTCATTGCCGAGCAAAGCTGCTGTTGAGGGAAGCGGCCAATGAAAGGGATTGTTTTGCATGAAAGTCAGATCGGTATATTTCCAAGCTTCTTCGCGACGCGAAGGAAAACCACGAACTTTGAATTGAGTAAATTGTTGTTGCCGGTATTTTTTTCCAAAATCGTCATCTGCCCACACAGCCGACTGCTGCTCAAAGGCAGCTGTCAACCAACAGGGTTCTTCCACTTGTATATCTATACTTTCTTTCATAGCGAGCTACTCTTCATTTTTTAGGCTAGCCAGTTATAGCCTTTTTCTTCTAATTCCAGCGCCAGGGTTTTATCACCCGATTTAATTATTTTGCCACCCGCCATCACATGAACATAATCAGGAACAAGATAATCAAGCAACCGCTGATAATGCGTGACCAGAATAAAGCTTCTGCCGGCATCGCGCAGACTATTCACGCAACGCGCCACGATTTGGAGGGCATCAATATCAAGACCCGAATCAATTTCATCGAGGATGACAAGACGCGGCTCGAGCAGCAACATTTGCAAAATTTCATTACGCTTTTTTTCACCACCGGAAAAACCTTCGTTGACGGCGCGATTTAAAAAAATCTCATCCAAACCCACTTCTTTCATTTTGGTTTTAGCGAGCGATAAAAAATCAAGGGCATCCAAGGGTTTCAGCCCACGTTGTTCTCGTTGTTTATTCAAAGCCATTCGTAAAAAATAAGTATTATTCACGCCGGGTATCTCGACCGGGTATTGAAAAGCCAGAAAAATGCCGCGCGCTGCACGTTCTTCAACGGATAAAAGTTGCAAATCTTCTCCAGCAAAAAGCAGTCTGCCTTGACTGAGCTCGTATCCCTCACGACCGGCTAAAACATTCGCTAGCGTACTTTTGCCGGAACCATTCGGCCCCATCACTGCATGAATTTCGCCGGGATTCACCTGCAGGCTGACTCCGTGCAAGATAGCTTTCATTTTTTGTTTATCATCTTGCACAGCCACATGAAGATTGTTTATTTCTAACATACTAACCTCGTTAATCATTTCGTGTTTTATCACACTTCTTTTTTATCCTACACTGCCTTCCAAACTAACTTCGAGTAACTTTTGCGCTTCTACCGCAAACTCCATCGGTAATTCTTTAAAAACTTGTTTACAAAAACCGTTCACGATCAAAGACACCGCTTCCTCTTTGCTCACGCCACGTTGACGACAGTAAAATAACTGTGCCTCTCCAATTTTAGAGGTGGAGGCTTCATGCTCGACTGTCGCTTCTGGATGTTTTACTTCGATGGTGGGAAAGGTATGGGCTCCGCAGGTCTTGCTTAATAAGAGGGAATCACATTGCGTGTAATTTCGTGCTTTTTTAGCTGTGGGAAGCACACGCACTAAGCCGCGATAGGTATTTTGTCCTGATCCTGCTGAAATACCTTTAGCGATAATGGTGCTGCTTGTGTTTTTGCCGATATGGATCATTTTGGTTCCGGTATCCGCCTGCTGTTTGTTATGCGTTAAAGCAACGGAATAAAACTCACCGACAGACTCATCACCCTGCAAGATCACACTGGGATATTTCCAAGTAATAGCCGAACCGGTTTCAATCTGCGTCCAGGCAATTTTAGAATGAGCCCCACGACAAAGACCGCGCTTGGTCACAAAATTAAAAATACCGCCACGACCTTCGGCATCACCGGGATACCAGTTTTGCACCGTAGAATATTTGATTTGCGCCTTGTCCATCGCGATCAATTCAACGACAGCGGCATGCAGTTGATTTTCATCACGCATAGGCGCAGTGCAGCCTTCCAGATAACTAACATAACTACCTTCTTCTGCAATAATGAGCGTTCTTTCAAATTGCCCTGTTTTGGCAGCATTAATTCTAAAGTAGGTGGATAATTCTAAAGGACAACGCACCCCTTTGGGAACATAGACAAAAGAGCCGTCACTGAAGACAGCAGAATTCAGCGTCGCAAAAAAATTATCACGATAGGGAACCACCGTCCCTAAATATTTTTCAATTAATTCCGGGTGCTTGTGGACCGCTTCGGAAAAAGAACAAAAAATAACGCCTGCTTCGGTCAACTTTGCCTTAAAGGTAGTCGCAACCGAAACACTATCGAAGACCGCATCGACAGCGACACCGGCTAGTCGACCCTGCTCATGCAGTGGAATACCAAGTCGTTTATAAGTATCCAAGAGCTTGGGATCGACCTCGTCTAAACTTTTCGGGCCCTGGCTATCAGCCTGCGATTTAGGCGCAGAATAATAAATGATGTCTTGAAAATTGATCTCTGGATAATGCACCTTCGCCCAACGCGGCGGCGTCATGGTCAACCAATGGCGATAGGCTCGCAAACGCCAGTCCAACATAAATTCTGGTTCATTTTTCTTTTTAGAAATTAAACGAATGATCTCTTCGGACAAGCCTGGCGAAATAGTATCTGCTTCAATTGCAGTAACAAAGCCATATTGATAATTTTTCTCCATGACTTTTTTTAAATATTCATTTGGCATTAGAACTGTCCCGCCTTCAAATCCTGAATGGTTAATTTTTCAAGAGTAGAATAAATAACGTGATTAATATTTTTCCACTGCCTTTTCGTCGTACAAGTAGAATCCAAGATGCAAACACTTGCTTGCCCACAACATTCTGTCACTGCCAGTTTTCCTTCAATAGCAGCGACGACTGAGGCCAGGGTAATTTTTTGTGCTGGCCGGGCAAGACGATAGCCGCCTTCCACACCCCGAACAGACTGCACTAAGCCAGCCTGGCATAAAATTTTTAAAATTTTACTCACCACCGCGAGCGACAAACCCAAACTTTTGGCAAGAACAGAGGCACTGCAGAGTGTCATAGCATCTTCTGCTAAATGACTCATGATTAAAGTAGCATAATCAGCAAGTTTACTAATTCGCAGCATACGTGATACCTTAGCTTGCCTAATGAAAAGTTCGTATTTTCCGGAAAATCCCTTTGAGGCCATCGGATGGGCGGGTATACAGTACCATGTTTGTACTATTTATGGCAAGCGTATGACAAAACTGGCAAGTACAAGTTCTTTATCCTTAAACGGACTCTGTTTAGCTGTTTTTTTGGGTGTTTATCCCGAAGAAAAACAAAAAAAGCAAAAGGTGCGTATTGATGCGCATATTCGCTTTCCCGAGCCGCCCGCAGCCTGCCATTCCGATCTTTTAGAAGATACTTATTGCTACGATAAACTCATCAGCCATTTAAAAAAAAGCCTCTCTCAGCAAAAATTTCAATTGATCGAAAATTTTGCAGCCACACTGTATACCCTTTTAAAAGCTTATTTTCCGACAACAGTCAAACTCGCCGTGCGAGTAACGAAGCAGCCTCGAATTCCTGAACTGAAGCAGGGCGTTACCTTTGAATATGGCGACGAGGTTTCAGTATGATTATCTTAGGACTGGGCTCCAATCAAGGAGATCGGCTCGACAATCTCCGCCGAGCACGAGAATTACTTTCTCTCATCCCACAACTCCGCTTGCTTCAAGTCTCACCCCTTTATCTTTCCAACGCGCTTTTACCAGAGCAAGCCTTGGAGAGCTGGGATCAACCCTATCTCAATCTGGCCCTCCGCTGTGAAACCAATTTACAACCGCTGGATCTTCTTCAAAAACTTAAAAATGTGGAATATACCATTGGACGAAAACCGCTTAAAAGACATTGGGGACCGCGGGTCATTGACATTGATATTCTGGCTTGGGATGAACTGATTTTAAAAAATGAACAGTTACAAATACCACACGCCCATCTTCCCGAGCGACCTTTTGCGCTTTGGCCTTTGAGTGATCTCACCCCCAACTGGATCTATCCCCTTAGTGGGCCCTATCAAGGAAAAACTGCCGCTGAAATCAGTTCGCGCTGGGGTTCGCGTTTTTCCGGACAAGCGCCTCTTCAAACCCGGCAAATTTCGCATCGTATTGATACCCCGCGTTTAGTCGGCATTTTAAATCTGACACCGGATTCCTTTTCAGATGGCAATCAATTTCCCAAAGTGCAGGCTGCTTTAAGCCATGCCTATCATCTCGCCAATACCGGCGCTGAAATTCTTGACCTGGGAGCTGAGGCAACCAATCCAGAAGCCCTGCCCTTGGATCCGCTAGAAGAATGGGAAAGATTAGAACCCGTCTTAAGCGCACTGAAAACTGAATTAAACTATATGATTCTTCCTCCTAAAATAAGCATCGATACAAGGCATGTGGAAGTAGCTGAGAAAGCCCTGCATCTGGGTATTGATTGGCTGAACGACACCAGCGGTTTAGAAAATCCCGCCATGCGAGCGCTCGTTGCTTCTTCACAGCGCGATTGTGTGATGATGCATAATTTGGGTCTACCCGCTGATCGAAATCGAGTCCTGCCTTTTCATCACAATCCCATTGAACAAATTAAAAACTGGGGAGAAGCACGCCTTGCGGAACTAGAGGACTACGGTATCCCCCGAGAAAAAATTATTTTCGATGTCGGCTTAGGCTTTGGCAAAAATGCCGAACAGTCCTTTGCCTTAATCAAAGATATTCAAGCCTTTCAAACCCTAGGCACTCGTCTTTTAGTCGGACATTCTCGCAAATCCTTCCTCACTCTTTTTACCAACAAAGCACCTGCTGATCGTGATTTAGAAACAGCTATTCTCTCTCTTCATTTAGATGCCCAAGGCGTGGATTATTTGCGGGTGCATGATACGGAAACTTGTAGCCGAAGTTTTAATTTAGCAAGGGCGCTTTCTTAAATTTTTATTTTCCTCTCTGAAGCGCTTATTCCGCGAAAGCGCTTTTATTACGGCATTGCGCCACCACATGAAAAGAGCCAAAAATAAGTAGTCGATCATTTTCTCTAGTCACTGAACGCGCTGCTTGCTGTGCTTCTTGGATTGAAGCATAAAAATAAACTGAAGTTATTTTTTCTGCTTCAAAGGCCTTTTTCAATTTTTCCTGGCTTGCCCCGCGAGCAACTTGAAGTGGTGCAACATGCCATTCGTCTATCTGATTTTTTATTTCGCGCAAACTGCCGCTCAGGTCTTTATCTGCTAACATAGAAAAAACAGCATGCGTCCTTCCTAAACAACTTAGTTTTTGAAGTCGTTTTGCTAAAAAAGCTACAGCAGCTGGATTATGGGCAACATCAACAATCTCTGTGATCAAGTTCTCTTTGATCTCAATTCGTCCGGGAAGAGAAACTGTTTTCAGTCCTTGATGAATACTTGCTTCAGAAACGGCAAGCCTTTCTTCTAAGACTTCGATTACCATGAGTGCCGTCGCGAGATTTTGACAAGCCAGCTGTGAAAAAGGCAGGTGAAAATAAGCCCTCTTTTTCCCCCGCCAATTCCAGGAATTATTTTCTTCCGAATAATAAAAATCCCGACCCTGACAATAAAAAGGAGCTACTAAGTTTTTCGCTTCCTCTTCTAGAGTAAAAGGCGGATCGAAATCACCACAAACAACTGGACACTGTGCACGAAAAATACCTGCCTTTTCTCGGCCAATCAATTCTCGGGTATTTCCTAAGAAAGCCTCATGATCCAGGCCAATACTGGTCACCACTGCAAGATCGGCATCCAAGATGTTCACTGCATCTAAGCGACCACCCAAACCGACTTCTAAAATCCAGACATCCAAAGTTTGACGACTCAAAATATCGAGAATAGCCAAGGTATGGAATTCAAAGGGAGTCAGCAGAACTTCTTGTCGAGCCCTCTCGATCCTGGCATAGGCCTCACAAAAAAAAGAATCTTCTAGTTCTTTACCTTGAATACGAAGCAGCTCGTTATGACGATATAAAATAGGCGAGGTAAAAACACCGCTTCGATAGCCCGCTATACCATAAATTTTTTCCAAGGTCGCAACACAGGAACCCTTACCATTGGTCCCTGCTACCGTAATAAGAGGACAAAGCGGTTTCTGTAAACCAAGCCGCTCTGCCACTATTTTAACTCGTTCCAAACCCAAGACGATCTCTTCTGAATGAAGAGAGGCAATCCACGCCAACCATTTTTCCAGAGAAGCAAATTCGACCCTGTTCAATTTTAAACACCCCCCCTCAAATAAAAACAGCCTTCCCCATGTGGACAGCCTGTTGATAACTACGCTAATTAGCTTTGAATAAACTGTCAATCTTAAAAATCCTCAAAGTTATTCCAGGTTTAAGACCCTTTTTCAACCCCTTGTATCCAAGTTTTCCACAGGTTTACATATGTATAATATATTGAATAATATAATAATTATTGCATTATTCACAAAAAAGCCACTGCTAGTAGTAAGAACAATAATCTTATTTAAAAATATATTTAGATATAATTAAGAGAGGAGGAGTGAAAAAGAAAAATGTTGGATAACTTTTTAAAAGAAATAAATTTAGCCCCGGCTAAACCTTAAAAAGAGAAGCTCGCCAAGTGGCTTGGCCAAAGACTTGCTTTTTGTGCTTTGTATAAATTCAGGCTGATTTGAATCCCCTCCTTCCACGCTTTTTGTGGAGGGAGGGGTAGGGGTGGGAGGTAAAAAATAATTTTAAAAAGCTTCGAATTAAAGAAAAAAGATGAAGCAATTAAAGAAGTAAGGGAATTGTGACGAGTTGAATCGAAACAAAAGTTGGCTATCAAGGTCGCAGTTTAGCTGACCTCCCACCCCTACCCCTCCCTCCACAAAAAGCGTGGAAGGAGGGGATTCGAATCAGCCTGATTGGCTTTTTCTTCACTTTCGTCATTCTTGCTTTCTTGTATAATGATAACCCGCCCTAGTTGCTTCCCTAAAAAAAAGATCTTATACTTCGCCGGACTAAAAGTTGACACCTCGAGAGCTACAGGACCTATTGCTTGATAACTGTTCAAAAAATGATGCAACGTGAGGCCTTAAAAATAGTATTCTGGCAGCTACTGCTTATTCTCGGCATATCTGCCCTCTTTTTTATTGCAAAAGGCCTAGACAAAAGTTTCTCTGTTTTTTTAGGAGGAAGTGCCTATCTTCTCCCTCATTTAATCTTTGCCTGGGGCATTTTTGCCTATTCAGGCGCTTTTTCCTCCGAGCGTTTTATTCTAGGCTTTTTTTTGAGTGAATTTATTAAACTAGTCTTAAGTGCTATTTTATTTATCCTGATTGTAAAATATTTACCCAGCATCCCAGCCTTTGTCATGATGGGTTATGTCCTTGCTATTTTTTCTTTTTGGTTTGTCTGCGGCTTTCAGGGTAGTCGAAGAAAATTTGCTGCGACTCATCCCTTAACCCTAAGGAGAGTAGCTCCATGAGTGAATCAGTCATCACAGCAGGACAATATGTTCAACATCACTTAGAACATCTCACCCTGAACCTAAAAACCGGACAATGGGGCGGCGGAACTGAGGGTTTTTGGGTGCTCAATGTAGATACACTCGCTGTTTCCTTAGTCATTGGTCTTCTCATTATCGGCCTACTCCGCTTTGTGGCCAAACGAGCGACTTCGGCTGTGCCCGGCGGCCTACAAAATTTTGTGGAAATGATCTTGAGTTTTGTCCAACAATCAGTCAGTGAATCCTACCATGGTAAAAGTAAACTGATTGCTCCCTTGGCCTTGGTTATTTTCCTATGGGTATTTTTATTAAATACCATGGATCTCCTACCCGTCGACTTATTACCGCGTTTGTTTGGTCTTGCCAATGTCCATCATTTTAAAAATTTGCCGACAGCCGATCCCAATGCTACCTTTGCTATGTCGATTTCCGTTTTCTTCCTCATTATTTTTTATAATATAAAAGTAAAAGGTTTCCATCTCACCAAAGAACTTCTTACCCAACCCTTTGGACCCTATCTTTTTCCGATTAATCTCATCTTTCGTTGTATTGAAGAAGGTGTCAAACCCCTTTCTCTTGCTTTGCGACTTTTTGGAAACATGTTTGCAGGCGAATTGGTTTTTATTCTGATCGCCTTGCTGCCCTGGTGGTCTCAATGGTTACCTGGTAGTATATGGGCCATTTTCCACATTCTGGTAATCTCAATACAAGCATTTATCTTCATGATGCTTACGATTGTTTATCTGAGTATGGCGCACGATACCCATTAGAAATTGATTATTAATTATTATTAGGAGATACGATGGAAAACTTAGCTCTTGTTTCTGGCTTAAGCGCTCTTGCTGCTGGCTTACTAATCAGTCTTGCTGCTCTTGGTACGGGTATTGGTTTCGGTTTATTAGGCGGTAAGTTTTTAGAAGGTGTTGCCCGTCAACCCGAATTAGCGCCTATCTTAATGATGCGTATGTTTTTAATGGCCGGCTTAGTCGACGCTTTTGCTGCTATTTCAATTGTAATGGGTTTATATTTGTTTTTCGCATCTAACCCCTTTATTGCAGCCGTAACCACAGCAGCAAAATCAACAGTTAGCTAAACGAGGACGAACAATGAATATTAATGCCACGCTACTTGGCCAACTGATCACCTTTGCCATTTTGGTGTGGTTTACCATGCGCTACGTTTGGCCTCCCATCATGAAGGCTATGCATGAGCGTGAAGTAAAAATTGCTGCTGGTTTAGAAGCTGCAGAGCGTAATAAAAAAGAACTCGAATTTGGCGAGCACAAGGTGATGACTATGATTCATGAAGCCAAGATTCAGGCTACTCAAATTATCGACCAAGCGAATAAGCGTTCTGCTCTTTTACTTGATGAAGCGAAAGAACAAGCAAGAGAAGAACAAAAACGCATTATTGCTTTAGCGCAGGAAGAAATTACACGTGAAGTCAATCAAGCCAAAGAAAAACTAAAAAAACAAGTGGCAAGCTTGGCTATAGCCGGTGCTGAAAAGCTGGTTCGTCATAATCTCGATAGTACAAAACAAATGGCTCTTTTAGATGAGTTTGTAGCTTTAATTTAACCCTTAAAAATTCGCGCAGTTCGCGAATTCTGCAAGAGATAGGTAAAAAAGATGGCAACCATTGCTTCCATTGCTCGGCCTTATGCACAAGCTGCTTACAATTTTGCCTTGGCTAAAAAAGAACTTCCCCTATGGGAGAAGATGCTACAAAGTGCAACTGAACTGGTTCAAGAGCCAAGGATTGCCAAGCTCTTAGCTCATTCTCGGATCTCAGCGCAACAATGGTTTTTGCTTTTCTCTGAGATCTTAGCTCCGCTCAATGAAAATACAAAAAATTTTCTGCGCCTGATAACAGAAAATAAACGCCTCTCTGCCTTGCCGACAATTTTGGAACTTTTTAAAGAATACGAGGCGAGCGATAGACAGGCGGTAGAGGTTGGGGTTATCACAGCTCTTCCCTTGGAAGAGCGCTATCATCACAAACTAAAAGATAAACTGACTGAAACGCTCAAGCAAGAGGTTAGCTTGCGCTGCGAGGTTGATGAGAATATATTAGGCGGCGCATTGATTCGCGTGGGAGATAAGGTCATTGATGGTTCAATCCGCGGTCAGTTAACACGATTACTCGAATTTGCAATAAGGTAAATGCTATGGAACTTAAACAGCTCAACCCTTCTGAAATTTCTGATCTCATTAAAGAAAGAATAGAGAGTTTTGATTTAAAACCTGAAATACGTACAGAAGGCACAATCGTCAGCATTAAAGATGGCGTGGTGCGAGTGCATGGTCTAAACGATGCCATGCAGGGAGAAATGATTGAACTGCCCGACCATACTTATGGTTTAGCCTTAAATCTCGAGAGAGATTCTGTGGGCGTTGTTGTTCTTGGGCGTTCGACAAAATTATCCGAAGGTCAAACTGCGAAGTGTACCAATCGCATTTTAGAAGTTCCGGTAGGCGAGGGCTTATTAGGTCGTGTGGTTGATGCCTTGGGTCAACCTTTGGACGGCAAAGGTGCAATTCAAGCCGAAGCCCATTCCCCCGTTGAAAAAGTAGCACCCACTGTTATTTATCGTCAGCCTGTTTCACAACCAGTGCAAACAGGCTTGAAGTCAATTGATTCCATGGTTCCTGTGGGTCGGGGACAACGAGAATTGATTATTGGCGATCGTCAAACCGGTAAAACAGCCGTAGCGATTGATACGATTATCAATCAACGTCATACTGGTGTGAAATGTATTTATGTTGCTATCGGACAAAAAGCTTCCTCCATTGCCTCTGTCGTCAGAAAGCTTGAAGAGCATCAGGCGCTTGCACATACCATTATCGTTGCAGCACCAGCTTCTGATACAGCTGCTATGCAATATGTTGCTCCTTATGCAGGTTGTGCGATGGGAGAATATTTCCGTGACAAGGGTGAAGATGCGCTGATTATTTATGACGACTTAACTAAACATGCCTGGGCCTATCGTCAAATTTCCTTGTTATTAAGACGCCCCCCTGGACGTGAAGCCTATCCCGGCGATATTTTCTATCTTCATTCTCGTTTATTAGAACGCGCTTCACGCGTCAACGCTGTTTATGTCGAAAAAGCAACTGAAGGACGCGTGAAAGGTAAAACAGGATCGCTAACTGCTTTACCTGTTATCGAAACTCAGGCAGGCGACGTCTCCGCCTTCGTTTCCACCAATGTTATTTCTATTACAGATGGACAAATCTTTTTAGAAACTGATTTATTTAATTCCGGTTTCCGTCCAGCTATTAACGCCGGCCTTTCTGTTTCTCGTGTAGGTGGTGCGGCACAAACCAAGCTCATTAAGAAATTAGCCGGTGGTGTGCGTTTAGCCCTTGCCCAATATCGAGAATTAGCAGCTTTTTCCCAATTCATGTCCGATCTTGACGATGCGACGCGTAAACAGCTAGAGCGCGGCCAGAGAATCATGGAAGTGATGAAGCAAAAGCAATATCAACCCCTTTCCATTGCTGATATGGGCGCTATTTTATTTGCAGCCGATCAAGGCTATCTCGACGATGTTCCCTTGAATAAGCTAGCTGCCTTTGAAAAAGGCTTGCAAGACTATGCGCATGCCCATCACGCTGATTTTATGACAAAGCTCAGTCAATCAGGCGATTACAACGAGGACATTAGCAAAACCTTCAAAGCGATGGTTGAGGCGTTTAAAAAAACGCAGAGCTGGGACTAGTTTTCTAAGGGTGAAAGATGGCGGCTACCAAAGAGATTCGCGTAAAGATTCGTAGTATTCGAAATACACAGAAAATTACCCGTGCCATGGAAATGGTGGCGGCTAGTAAAATGCGTAAGGCCCAAGAACGCATGCAGCGGGCCAAGCCTTTTGCTAAGAAAGTACTGCAGGTCATTCATCATCTCGCCCGAGGCAAGCTGGAATACCATCATCCTTTTTTACAAGCTCGAGAAATTAAAAAAGCTGGTTATATTATCGTTACAAGCGATCGCGGCTTATGCGGCAGCTTAAATAATAATTTATTAAAGATCGTCCTTCGCGAACTCAAGAAACAAAAAGAAGCGAATGTTCCTTTTGATCTTTGCCTGATTGGCAATAAAGCCATGGGGTATTTCAAACGCATTGGCGGCAATATTGTTGCCCATGCCTCTCGTTTAGGTGATGCGCCTTCTGTTGTCGATTTGATTGGCGTGGTACGCGTGATGCTCGATGCTTATTTAAAAGAAGAAATCGATGCCTTGTATCTTTGTTCAAATGAATTTATTAATAAAATGCGCCAAGAACCGGGAATCCAACAGATTTTACCCTTGGTCCCCGGCGAGGAAGCAGAATTAAAACATCATTGGGATTATATTTATGAACCCGATGAGGCGAATGTATTGTTAGATAATTTACTCACACGTTATATCGAATCTCAAATTTATCGGGGTGTTATCGAAAATATAGCCTGTGAACAAGCATCACGTATGTTGGCTATGAAAAATGCAACAGACAATGCGGCAGATTTGATTGATGAACTCGAACTGATTTATCACAAAGCTCGTCAAGCCACGATCACCCGCGAATTGTCAGAAATTGTAGCTGGTGCTTCTGTTTTATAATGAAATCCCGCTAGCGGGATAAACAAATGAGGTGAGTTAAATGAGCGTGCACAGCCTAAGCCAAGTTGGAAAAATTGTTGAAGTCATTGGTGCCGTAGTCGACGTGGAATTTCCACATGATGCTGTTCCCAAGGTTTATGACGCTTTAAATGTGAAGTCAGAGAATCTTGTTTTGGAAACTCAGCAACAATTGGGTGGGGGTGTGGTTCGTACCATTGCCATGGGCACAACAGATGGTCTACGCCGCGGGCTGGATGTGAGCAATACGGGCAATCCCATCAGCGTTCCTGTCGGTAAACCCACCTTAGGTCGGATTATTAATGTTTTGGGAGATCCTATCGATGAAAAGGGACCCATTCAAGCCGACAGACTGCCCATTCATAGACCGGCTCCAAGCTTTGATGAGCAGGCTGCTAATGACGAGCTACTAGAAACCGGTATCAAGGTTATCGATTTGATTTGCCCCTTTGCTAAAGGCGGCAAAATTGGTTTGTTTGGCGGCGCCGGCGTCGGTAAAACAGTGAACATGTTAGAATTGATCCGCAATATTGCGGTAGAGCACAGCGGTTATTCTGTATTCACAGGTGTCGGCGAGCGTACTCGAGAAGGAAATGATTTTTATCTCGAAATGAGCGAATCCAAGGTCTTGGATAAGGTTTCTCTGGTTTACGGACAAATGAATGAGCCGCCGGGTAATCGTTTACGTGTTGCTTTGACTGGCTTAACCATCGCTGAAAGTTTCCGAGACGAAGGGCGTGATGTTTTATTGTTTATTGATAACATCTTCCGTTATACCCTGGCCGGTGTTGAAGTATCCGCCCTCTTAGGCCGTATTCCTTCAGCTGTAGGCTATCAACCCACCTTGGCCGAAGAAATGGGTATTTTACAAGAGCGTATTACTTCGACCAAAACAGGCTCTATTACCTCCGTTCAAGCGATTTATGTTCCTGCAGATGATTTAACCGATCCCTCTCCTGCAACCACCTTTGCTCACTTAGATGCAACTGTCGTCTTGTCTCGACAAATTGCTGAGTTGGGTATTTATCCTGCCATTGATCCCCTCGATTCGACGAGCCGTCAGCTGGATCCTTTAATTGTGGGACAAGAGCATTATGACACCGCACAGGCCGTCAGAAGAACTTTGCAACGCTATAAAGAATTAAAAGATTTGATCGCTATTTTAGGCATGGATGAATTATCCGAAGAAGATAAACAAATTGTGCTGCGGGCGCGAAAAATTCAAAAATTCCTGTCTCAGCCCTTCTTCGTTGCCGAAGTCTTTACTGGCTCGCCAGGCAAATATGTACCCATTAAAGAAACCATTCGCGGCTTCCGTGGCATTGTCGATGGTGAATTCGACCATCTACCCGAGCAAGCTTTTTATATGGTTGGCACGATTGATGAGGCAGTAGAAAAAGCGAAATCGCTGAAATAAAGAGTATAATTTTATGACCACAGCAAGCATGCGTCTTGATATCGTCAGCGCTGAAAAAGAAATTTTTTCAAAGGTCGTCCAGGCCGCTTTTATTACTGCAGATATGGGAGAGCTTGGCATTTATCCAGGTCACACCCAGCTTTTAACAACCTTAAAGCCCGGCAATATTCGCGCGCTTCTCCCCGATCAGTCCGAAGAAGTTTTTTTCATTAATGGTGGTATGCTAGAAGTTCAGCCCTTTATTGTGACTGTGCTCGCGGATACGGCCATCCGTGCAGACGACTTGGATGAAGAGGCTGCACTCGAAGCCAAAGCGCGGGCTGAAAGAAAATTATCAGAAAAAAGCGCTGAAATTGATTTTGCCGCGGCAGCAGGTGAATTGGCAGAAGCGATTGCTCAAATTAGAGCAATACAACAAATTCGAAAAAGGTCAAAGTAAGGGCTCTTCATACGATTGGAAAGATATGGATATGAGTCAAAATAATGGCTCTTCATACGGTTGGAAACTATAAGGATCTAAGGTCAAAATAATGGCTCTTCATACGATTGGGAACATGGACATCATGGATATACAGAAAAATACCAAAAAAATTAAACGCCGCCGCCACGATTCCAACGATATTTTATTCCGCTATGCTCATCTCCTCGGCTTTGGTGAATTCCACGTCAAATTTGATAAGCCAACAGGCTTGAAAGCAATTATTGCCATTCACAATACCAACCGTGGCCCCGCTCTCGGTGGCTGTCGGCTGCTGCCTTATAAGGCAACAGCAAAAGCCCTAGAAGATGCCTTACGCTTAGCTTCCATGATGACCTTAAAAGCCGCCCTCTCTAATTTACCCCATGGTGGGGCGAAGGCCGTGTTAATTAAACCCAAAATCATTGCTGATCGAAAAGCCTATTTTGAAAAATTTGGTGAGTTCGTGGATGAACTCAATGGACGCTATATTACCGCGGTCGATAGCGGTACCGATCCTTCCGACATGGATGTTATCGCAACAAAAACTAAATACGTAACCTGTACCACAGCCGAAGGTGATGCTTCTCCCTACACAGCCCTCGGTGTGCGTCGTGGCATTGAAGCCGCTGTACAATTTAAACTGGGTAAAGACTTAGCTGATATTCGCGTTGCCATCCAAGGGGCCGGACATGTCGGCTATGAATTAGCAAAACAACTACGTGAACGAGGCGCAAAACTGACCATTTGTGATATTAACGACGAAGCCCTCGAGCGCTGCGTCCGGGAATTTGATGCCGAACTCTGCTCGCCCGACGAAATTTATGATATCCAAGCCGATGTTTTTGCCCCCTGCGCGCTCGGCTCCATTTTGAATTTAAATACCATCAAACGCCTGAAGGCAAAAATTGTCGCTGGTTCAGCCAATAATCAACTCGCCCATGTCCAATTTGGCTTAGTCATGCATGAACGCGGTATTTTATATGCACCTGATTTTGTCATCAATGCCGGCGGCTTAATCCAAGCCTCCACTTTCTATGTCCATGGCGATACCCAAAAAGCACATGAACATATTTCAAATATTTACACTACCCTCTGGGAAATTTTTGAAAGATCAAAAGCAGAAAATATCCCCACAACCGATATTACCGAAAAAATTGCTGAAGAGCGCTTGAATGAACCCTGCTCTTGGCCGATTACGGGTAAGCGGGAATGAGTTAAAAAAACTAAGCTTCCTCAAAATGAAAACTCATACTCTTCTCAAGTGAAGACTCGCCCAAAGCCAGCATGACCAAGCGATCTACCCCGATTGCTATACCCGCACAATTCGGGAGCCCATGATTTAAAGCTGCCAAAAGGCGTTCATCCAAGGGAACCGGGGGAAGTTGATGTTTTTGACGATAGGCCAAGTCTTCTACAAAGCGAGAGCGTTGTTCTGTTTCGCCTTGTAATTCATGAAAGCCATTGCCGAGTTCAATACCCTGGTAATAAACTTCAAAACGTGAAGCCAAGGGTGGATTTTCTAGTCGGAGACGAGCGAGAGCAGCTTGGGAGGCAGGAAAGTCATAAATAAAAGTGGGAGCGTTTTTACCCAAATGGGGTTCGATAGCATGACTCAACAGTAAATCGAGCCAGCCATCACGATCGAGCTTGCCTGTCATTTCAATTCCAGCTTGGCGTGCGCAGGCTTGTAAGGCTTTTTCATCAGCGCTATGGGGGTTGATACCCAGGAAGTGTTCAAAGGCTTCTGCGTAGCTATAACGCCTTCCTGGGGGTGTTTGGAGCAGCACTTGAAAAAGTTCATCGACCTCTGTCATTAAAGCATAATGATCGAAATCAAGGCGGTACCATTCGAGAATGGTAAATTCAGGATTATGCAAACGTCCCCGTTCATCCTGACGAAAGGCTTTGCAAATTTGATAGATGGATCCCGACCCAGCTGCAAGCAGCCGCTTCATAGCATATTCAGGTGAGGTTTGAAGATAGCAAAGTTTAGTTTGAGCAGAGTGAGGATCAGAAACTGTAGCAGCAATACTGAGAATATGGGGATTTGATACCGTTGCCTGAGACAAGAGCGGTGTTTCTACTTCGAGCACCGAACGTTCAGCAAAGAAAGCTCGTATTTTAGCGAGTATAGCTGCCCTTTTTCGCAGATTGAGAAGACTAGCCGAAGGTTGCCACGATAGCTCAGTCACCGTGAACCCTATTCCTTCACGCGAGCGACATAGTCTCCTGTACGGGTGTCGATTTTAAGCACTTCCCCTTCAGAGATGAACAAGGGCACCCGAACGACGGCGCCGGTTTCCAACTTGGCTGGTTTGGAACCACCACCTGAGGTATCTCCGCGAATACCAGGATCTGTTTCGACGACCTTCAGGGTGACAAAAATAGGCGGCATCACGATAAGCGGCTCACCATTCCACAGCGTAATCATGCATTGTGTTTGTTCTTTCAGCCATTGCTTGGCCTCAGCTACCTGCAATTCATTGACTGCATATTGCTCAAAGGTATCTTGGCACATAAAATGCCAATGATTGCCATCGTTATAAAGATATTGGGCTTCAATTTCAGCCACGTCAGCACCCGGCAAGGAATCATTGGATTTATAAGTTCTTTCAACCACCCGGCCGGTTTTTAAGTTTCGGGTTTTTACCCGATTAAAGGCCTGGCCCTTTCCGGGTTTGACAAATTCATTGTCTATGACGACACAAGGATCACCATCGATAATGACTTTGCTGCCATTTTTGATTTCATTCATTCCCAATATGGCCATGCTATTTACTCCACTTCAAATCGGCCTATAATAATCGCTTTGCTTGAAAAGTGCTATGAATAAGACGCTTCCTGTGAAGCTAGATTGGCAACAAGAATTAATCGAGGCCGTTACCGATCCTCTTGAGCTTTGTCGTTTATTGGACTTAAATCCCGAGGCACTTGAAATCTTAAGCGGTCAGACTCTTGACCATTTTCCACTCAAGGTTCCGCGTGGCTTTATCGCGCGTATGCAAAAGGGGAATCCAAAAGATCCCTTGCTCTGCCAAGTCTTGCCGCTCTCGGTCGAAGCTCAGAAAAGAAATAATTATAGCCAGGATCCTTTAAACGAAGAAAAGGCTAATCCGGTTTCAGGTCTCTTGCATAAATACCAAGGACGCGTTCTCTTGACCTTAACCGGTGCCTGCGCTATTAACTGCCGTTTTTGTTTCCGCCGTCATTTTCCTTATTCAGACAATAATCCCAATCAAGGCGGTTTTGAAAAAGTATTAGCTTATATCAAAAATGATCCCTCTATTCTTGAAGTGATCTTAAGTGGCGGCGATCCCTTGGTAGTGAATGATCGCATGCTCAAAAATTTTACCGATCAATTGGCCAGCATCCCGCAGGTAAAGCGTCTTCGCATTCATAGCCGCATTCCCATTGTCTTGCCTGAGCGGATTAATGAGGGCTTGATCTCTTGGATTCGGTCTTTGAGACAGCGGCTTATTCTCGTAACCCATTGCAATCACCCCCAGGAAATTAATGAAAGTGTCCGAGAAGCCATGCAACTTTTAAAGGCTGCGGGTGTGACTTTATTAAACCAAGCTGTTTTATTAAAAGGGATTAATGATGCCGTGGAAACGCAGGTCGCCTTAAGTGAGGCGCTTTTTGCTGTGGGTATTCAACCCTATTATTTACATCTTTTTGACAAAGTTGCGGGCGCAGCTCATTTTGATTTGGCTTTGTCGAGAGCCAAAAAACTCTATCGTCAGTTGAGTCAGCAGTTGCCGGGTTATCTTTTGCCTAAATTAGCCCGCGAAACGGTAGGTGAAGGAGCCAAGACCTTGTTTGGAACCTAGCCAAAATTGTAGGACAGACCAGCACTATAAAGATTTAAATTACCCGTTTGATTATTCCCATCTGCTCTTGCCCATTGCGCGTTAACCGCAATACTCGGCGCAAAATAATAAGCGAGTCCCAAAGCCATATATAAGCCGTTGACATTATGTGAACCAGGGTAAAGATTGAGTCCGGTTGCATAACTGGGGCTCGTAATCTGAACATCCGAATGAACCCTTGCCACCCCCAGTTTACCAAAAGCCTCCACACTAGAATCTGAAATAGGTAAAGAGGCTTTAATAGCTAAATCATAGGAATAATGGGTATCTTCTCCTATTTTGGGACCATTATAAATTCGAGTAGGAAAATAATGCGTATATCCTGCTTCAGCACTAAAAAAAGTGGTGAGCTTATAGCCTAAATCAATATTAAAGCCAACCCCCGAGCGTCTGACATTCGGTGCATCATAGCTCTTGCTTGATACAGTAGATAAGCCCGGATTAGCTTCAATATACCAGCCTTGAGGCGGCGGAAAAGCGGCTTGTGCCGAGGTGCAAACAATAAAAAAAAGGAGACAGCGGAGTAAAGCGAAGTTCAATTCCTTTCTCAAAACCAAGCTCCTTAAATAATCTTGTGTGGGAGCAATAGTAAAGGACTTAAGAGGGGAAGACAAGATAGGAACTTTTGAAAAGATAAAGGCCGCATTGCGCGGCCTTTATTGTCTTGAAAGACGCTTAGTCAAACTTGTAAATTAAGCCCAAGTTAAACTGGTCTTGACGTGGTTTGGAAATACCGCTGAAAGACTGATAAGCGGTATAAACATATTCGCCACGAAGATCTACATTTTGAGTTAAGCCTACTTGCATACCGATACCTAACTGACCGCCATTTACATTGCGATTCGTGTAGGTAGCGCCGGTTGTGCTGTTTGAAGGCGTGAAGCGTGAGCGGACCACACCGAGACGGACATAAGTTAAGGTATGTTCACTTAACATAATCCCGGGCAGAATGCTTACACCATAGCCATAAGTGGATTTGATACCATTATCATTCAGCGTTGCTGTACCCAGGGTGCCAAAAATTTCACCGCCGAGATAAAGATTCTGCGATAAAAGTGCGCCATAACCAGTATTGACTGTAAAAGGTATGCCACGGAAATTAAGGCTTTGCTCAGTTGTACCATTAGTGGTTGTGCTATTGGTCGTGTTGGTTGCTTCGCCGATGCTGGCACCCACATAAGGTGCGCCGCTGGCAAGAGCCACGCCTGTAGTGAGTGCTAAAACGGCACTCGCGACAACTAACTTTTTCAACATAGTGATCACTCCTAATTGTTGTTCTGTGTAAAACAAAGAAAAGCAATTGTAACTTGTTTTCTTAAAATACTCAACATCACAACAAGGCTAAATAATGAACTAAGGCGAGAGTTTGAGGCCCTAGTATTTTTAAGCCGTTTTTTAAGAGAAATTTTTATAAGACTTGAAAAGCCCTCACTGAAACGCGTATCATTTGAGTCATTTTTAGGCTTTTTCAAAATATGACCTCGACTGTGCTAGCCACCTTGCCGGAATGGCAAGCCTTGCAAAAGCATCAAAAGCAGATTAATACGCAAAAAATGGCTGCTTGGTTTGCGGAAGACCCAGAGCGCTTTGCAAAATTTTCTTTGCGTTGTGGCGATCTCTTATTTGATTATTCAAAAAACCGTTTAACTTCCGACACGCTGGCCTTGCTTATTCGCTTAAGCCAGGCCCTCGACTTGCCCGCTAAAATTCGTGCCCTCTTTTCAGCAGAACCAATGAATCTAAGCGAAGCGCGGCCGGCCTTACATACCGCTTTACGTAGTCAAAGCAAAACAGCCCCTTTTCTGGAAGAACAAGAGCCGAAGATGCTTGTTAAGCGGGCTCTAGACAAGATGGGAGACTTTGTCCAGGCCGTTCGAGAGGGAAGCTTTCGTGGTGCCAGCGGTCAAAGCATTCAAGACGTGGTGAATATTGGTATCGGCGGTTCTCATTTAGGGCCTCTGATGACCACGCAAGCGCTCGCAGCCTATGCTGATTCGACTTTGCGTTTTCATTTTATTTCAGATGTCGATGAGCTCGCCCTCCAAGAGGTGTGGGAAAAACTCAATCCCGACAGAACTCTTTTTATCATTTCTTCAAAATCCTTTACGACAATCGAGACTCTCGTCAATGCGGAAAGTTGTCGTCAATGGCTACAAAAAAAATTAGGCAGGACAGCACTTCATAGACATTTTGTAGCAGTAACCGCGCAACAAGAGAAAGCAAAACAATGGGGCCTGCCAGAAGAGCAAATCTTTCCCATTTGGGCTTGGGTCGGTGGGCGCTATTCTGTCTGGTCAGCAATTGGCTTGCCGCTGGCTTTACAAATTGGCATGGCGGGTTTTCAGGCCTTTTTGGCAGGGGCTGAAGAAGCAGATCATCATTTTTATACCAAGCCCTTAAACGAGAATATCCCCGTGCTCATGGGCTTAATTGGTATTTGGTATCTCAATTTTTTTCAAGCAAAAACACAGGCTATTGTGCCCTATACCCATCGTTTAAAACATCTTCGCGCTTATCTTCAACAATTGGATATGGAAAGTAATGGGAAATGTATGACGGGACAGGGAGTGGAGGCGGATTATTCCACAGGCCCTATTGTATGGGGGGAACTCGGCATTCATGGCCAGCATGCCTTCCATCAATTATTACATCAGGGAACCCATGTCGTACCGATTGATTTTATTATAGTCGGGCAGCAAAACGCTCAAGAAACAGCTCTTCATCAAGATCTCTTAATTGCGAATGCCTTAAGCCAGGCCAAGGCTTTAATGTATGGGAAAAAGGCGGAGGAGATTTACCAGGAGCTCTTAGCAGAGGGTTGGAATGCCCCTTCCGCCTTGTTATTAGCAAAACATAAAGAAATTCCAGGCAATCGGCCGAGTTCCATTTTATTTATGCATCAATTGACAGCGCATAATCTCGGCTTATTGCTTGCTTTTTACGAGCATAAAATCTTTGTTCAAAGTGTTATTTGGAATGTTAACCCCTTCGATCAATGGGGCGTTGAACTCGGCAAAGCTATTTTGCCTTCCGTATTAAAGGATTTGAGAGAAGAGCCTGTGGATTCTCATCATGATTCCTCAACTCGAAATTTGATTGCCTATTATAAAAATGGAAAGACTGTGGAAGGGATAAGAAAATGAAAGGCTTGCTTTTCTTCAGTCTTGTTTTTTGTTTTTTCATGACAGCCTGTGGTCAATATGGCGCACTGCATCTTCCTTCGCAAGAGCAATTGCCGCCGGAGAATGAAAAATGAAAAAAATCGCTTTTAGTAAAATGCAGGCCTTGGGTAATGATTTTGTAATTATTAATGCAGGCCAGCAAGGGCTGACACTAGAGAAGGCGAGGATTAGCCAATTAGCTGATCGTCATCAAGGTATCGGCTTTGATCAGCTCTTGGTTCTGAGTGCTTCTTCGCAAGCTGATTTATGCTGTCGTATTTTCAATGCAGATGGTAGTGAAGCAGAACACTGCGGCAATGGACTGCGCTGTGTGGCCCGTTTTGTGCATGAAGAGAAGCTAATAAACAAAAGAGAGCTTTGCATCGAAACCAAAGCTGGCCTCATTCATCTTGAAATAAAAGATTACGAGCAAATCCTTGTCAATATGGGGGTGCCTCTTATTCATCCAAAACCTTTGCTGCTTCAGCTCGATGATTTTCCAGTTGCTTTAACCCTACTTTCCTTAGGTAATCCGCATGCTATTCATCGAGTGAAATCCTGCAAGCAAGTGCCGCTTACAACTTGGGGTGCAAAAATTGAAAATCATGTCGCTTTTCCACAGGGCGTGAATGCTGGATTTATGGAAGTGGTAGATAGAGAAAGCATTTATCTTCGCACCTACGAACGCGGTGTCGGTGAAACGCTCTCCTGTGGTTCCAATGCTTGCGCAGCTGTTGTGGCCGGTATCACGCATGGTTGGTTAGACTCTCGAGTGAAAGTGGTTTTAGCACAAGGAAATTTAGAAGTGGAATGGGGTGGTGAAAACCAAGCTGTTTTTTTAAGAGGCCCAGCAGCGCGTGTTTTTAGCGGCGAGCTAGAGTTGTCAGTATGAAGTTGAATGGCCAAGGCCGCATATCATTACCCACATCTTTGAAAAACCCCGGCCTTGCTGTATAGGTTACATAATTCGTTGATGAATTAAGGGTGAACTACCCCATAAGATGTTGCATCAATAAATTATGTAATTCATTATTCATATAAACCCGTTCGCCCTGAGCCTGTCGAAGGGTGAGCCTGTCGAAGGGTGAGCTTTATAAACCCATTCGCCCTGAGCTTGTCGAAGGGTGAGCTTGTCGAAGGGCCTCTA
>CAYXNR010000031.1:0-25666 GCA_964466595.1 uncultured Coxiellaceae bacterium
GGTGGGAGGTAAAAAATATCACGATTTAGTTAGAATTTTAGCTGATCAAATAGCCTCCCACCCCTACCCCTCCCTCCACAAAAAGCGTGGCGGGAGGGGATTTAAACAAGAATACTTAATATCGATAATGATCCGATTTATAAGGACCTTCTACGGGAATATTAAGATACTCCGCTTGATCCTTTGTCAGAACCGTCAATTTGGCGCCGAGCTTCTGTAAGTGCAAGCGGGCAACCATTTCGTCTAATTTCTTCGGCAGAACATAGACGCCCAAGGAATAGTTAGCGTGATTTTGCCAGAGTTCGATTTGTGCTAGAACCTGGTTGGTAAAAGAAGTAGACATGACAAAACTCGGATGACCGGTTGCGCAGCCGAGATTGACCAAGCGGCCTTCGGCCAAAATAGTTAAACGGTTGCCATTGGGTAAATGGACCTGATCAACCTGTGGCTTGATATTTTCCCAGTGGTATTGACGTAGAGAAGCGACATCAATTTCAGAATCGAAGTGACCAATATTGCAAACAATGGCTTGGTCTTGCATCTTCAAAAGATGTTCATGACGAATGACATGATAGTTGCCGGTGCAGGTAACAAAAATATTTCCTAGGCTAGCCGCATCATCCAAAGTAACTACACGATAACCTTCCATTGCGGCTTGTAAAGCGCAAATCGGATCAATTTCGGTAACTAAAACCACCGCGCCAAAAGAACGCAGAGCCTGCGCACAGCCTTTCCCTACCTCACCATAGCCGCAAACCACTGCTATTTTACCTGCAATCATCACATCGGTTGCGCGTTTGATGCCATCTAATAAGGATTCGCGACAACCATATAAATTATCAAATTTAGATTTAGTGACGCTATCATTGACATTAATGGCAGGTGCGAGCAGTTCTCCTTTTTTATGCATTTCATATAGCCGATGCACACCGGTTGTGGTTTCTTCGGAGATCCCTTTGATATTTTTTAAAAGCGCCGGATATTCTCGATGCATTAACTGGGTGAGATCGCCGCCATCATCCAAAAGCAGATTAGGCTCCCAGTGGTTGGGGCCTGTGATGGTGTTGCGAATACATTCCCAATATTCTTCTTCTGTCTCCCCCTTCCAGGCAAAGATCGGCAAACCTGCTTCCGCAAGCGCTGCGGCAGCATGATCTTGCGTTGAAAAAATATTACAAGAAGACCAGCGGACTTCTGCGCCCAAGAGAACCAAGGTTTCAATGAGAACGGCGGTTTGGATGGTCATATGAATACAACCGGCAATACGGGCGCCGGCTAGGGGTTTTTTATCTTGATAGCCTTCACGTAAGGCCATGAGCCCTGGCATCTCCGTTTCAGCAATTTGGATTTCTTTTCTTCCCCATTCCGCCAGGCTTAAATCGGCTACTTTAAAATCCTGTTCGGCTGTTTTTTTGAGGGACATCATTTTTTGCTCCTTAATATTAAAGTTTGGCTGCTTTTTTTAAGCTTTCTGCTTGATCTGTTTTTTCCCAGCTTAAATCTAAATCATCTCGTCCAAAATGGCCATAACTGGCTAGCGGACGATAAATCGGACGTAAGAGATCTAACATTTGAATGATATTATAAGGTCTTAAATCAAAATGCTCATGAATGAGTTGGATAATCTGGTCATTTGGAATTTTGCCAGTTCCAAAGGTATTCACATAAATCGAGGTAGGTTCGGCAAGACCAATGGCATAAGAAAGCTGCAATTCGCAACGATCGGCAAGACCGGCTGCTACTATATTTTTAGCAACATAACGCGCTGCATAAGCGGCCGAGCGATCTACCTTGGAAGGATCTTTTCCGGAAAAACAACCGCCGCCATGATGAGCCATGCCCCCATAAGTATCGACAATGATTTTCCGTCCGGTGAGACCACAGTCACCCAAGGGGCCGCCAATGACGAAACGGCCGGTGGGATTGATTAAAAATTGCGTGTCTTCCCGAAGCCAGGCTTCTGGAATGACGGGTCGAATAATTTCCGCAATAACGGCTTCTACCAAATCAGCCTGTTTCATATCCGGATGATGTTGGGTTGAAAGGACGATAGTCGCAACAGCCACGGGTTTATTATTTTCATAGCGAAAGGTAACTTGGCTTTTGGCATCGGGACGAAGCCAGGCTAAGCGGCCTGTTTTTCGCAACTGCGCTTGCCGACGCATCAAGCGATGTGCATAGGTAATGGGAGCAGGCATCAAGACTTCGGTCTCATTCGTGGCATAGCCAAACATGAGGCCTTGATCTCCAGCGCCCTGTTCTTCTTGCCTGTGGCGATTGACGCCAATAGCAATGTCAGGTGATTGTTTACCAATAGCAGTAATAACCGCGCAAGATTCCCAGTCAAAGCCAATGTCGGAGCTGGTATAGCCAATATCACGAATGACAGCGCGCGCTATTTGTTCCATATCGACCCAAGCAGAGGTAGTGATCTCCCCACCAATAAAAACCATACCCGTTTTAACCAAGGTTTCGCAGGCAACCCGCGCATGTGCATCCTGTTCCAGGATTTTATCTAAAATGGCATCTGAAATTTGATCGGCAATTTTATCAGGATGACCTTCTGATACCGATTCAGAGGTAAATAGAAATTCTTTTTCATTCATGGAGTAAGTCCGTGGTTCCGTAAATATTTGGTTAACCCCTTACTCTGTCATGCCAGCACGTTTTTAGCTGGCATCCAGGCTTTTTAAAAACCCTGGATTCCGGCTTAAAGCATGCCGGAATGACAATTTCTCCAGGTTAACCGAATACTTGCGTGGTTCCTGTCCTATTAAGAGACCTAGGTTTAAGTGCCATGAATGGTAGCATAGACCTTTGCTAAACCCAATTGGGAAGCTCTTCAAGAATGAAAAGGCCTTGTAAAACTGCTGGTCTTCCGTGGGTGAATCCGCTAAGATTCCTGCAGTTTTTGTATAAATAAAGGACTTTCCTTATGCCAACACGTCGAGAACTTGCCAATGCCCTCCGTTTTCTCAGTATCGATGCTGTGCAAAAGGCCAATTCAGGTCATCCGGGTATGCCCATGGGTATGGCTGATATAGCAGAAGTCTTGTGGAGGGATTTTCTGCGCCATAATCCGCGTCATCCGCAATGGTTCAACCGCGACCGCTTTGTTTTATCTAATGGTCATGGCTGCATGCTTCTCTATTCTCTTCTTCATCTGAGCGGTTACGACCTGAGTCTAGATGACTTGAAAGCTTTCCGACAAATACATTCCAAGACAGCTGGACACCCCGAGTTTGGTCTCACGCCAGGGGTCGAAACGACGACCGGACCCCTCGGACAAGGTTTAGCTAATGCGGTAGGGATGGCTGTGGCTGAAAAACATCTGGCTGCTGTATTTAATCGCGAAGGTTTTCCCTTGGTGGATCATCATACCTATGTTTTTGTTGGTGATGGCTGTTTAATGGAAGGCATTTCTCATGAAGCCTGTTCTCTTGCTGGTACGCTTGGTCTCGGGAAATTAATCATCTTTTACGACGATAATGGCATCTCAATTGATGGAAAAGTGAAGGGTTGGTTCCGAGATGATACGCCGCTGCGTTTTCGTGCCTATGGGTTTCGGGTCATTGAGGCTGTGGATGGGCATGATAGTGAGGCTATTCATCGAGCGCTTACCGAGGCCCATCGTCCTTCTGATCAACCTACCCTCATTTGCTGTAAGACGGTCATTGGCTGGGGTTCTCCCAAATTAGCGGGCTTGGCAGAAACCCATGGTGCGCCCTTAGGCGAGGCCGAGGTTGTAGCCGTGCGTCAAGAATTAAATTGGCCTTATCCGGCCTTTGAAATTCCCAGCGAATTTTATCAAGCTTGGGATGGCCGTGCTAAAGGAGAAGCCTTAGAAAAACAATGGCAGGACTTATTCGATGCTTATAAAAAGGCTTATCCGGCCTTAGCGGCAGACTTCGAGAGACGTTTGGCAAGGCGTTTACCTCCGGATTTTGCGAGAGAGGCAGAGGCTCTCTTGCACAAGCTTAATCAGAAGCGTGAACCGCTTGCAACCCGTAAGTCTTCTAAATTATGCCTAGATCATTATGCCAAAAGCTTGCCGGAGCTCTTAGGGGGTTCTGCCGATTTAACAGAATCCAATTGTGCAAATTGGCAGGGTGCGACTGTTTTCACTGCCAATTCTCCCGAGGGTCGATTTATTCATTATGGTGTTCGGGAATTTGGCATGTCTGCCATCATGAATGGAATCACGCTTCATGGCGGTTTACTTCCCTATGGCGGTACCTTTTTGACTTTTTCAGACTATGCGCGCAATGCCATCCGTTTGGCAGCCCTCATGCGCATTCAGACTATTTTTCTCTATACACATGATTCCATCGGCTTGGGAGAGGATGGTCCGACCCATCAGCCCATTGAACAACTGCCGAGTCTCAGATTAATCCCTGAGCTTTCTCTTTGGCGTCCTTGCGATACGGTAGAAACAGCAGTTGCCTGGCGTGCTGCCCTTGAAAATCAAGGTCCGACTGCTTTGCTATTTTCGCGTCAAAATCTGCCTTACCAAGCCCGTTCGGATGAGGCACTTGCTCGGATCAGTCGGGGTGCTTATATCTTGCGTGATTATGCCTCTAGTCAGCCGGCTTGTATTTTGATCGCCACCGGTTCAGAGGTAGCCTTAGTGATAGCTGCTGCAGAACAACTTCAACAGGAAAATATATTAACACGGGTGGTTTCCATGCCCTCTACCGATACCTTTTTAAAACAAGACCTAGGCTATCAGAACGAGATTTTACCTGAGGCTATTCCAACCCGCTTAGCGGTAGAAGCAGCGGCAAGTGCTTATTGGTATCGCTTTGTAGGCCGAGAAGGAAAAGTGCTGGGCTTAGATCGCTTTGGTGCTTCTGCACCCGCTCAGGCTGTTTATGAGGATTGTGGCTTGACCGTAGCGAGAATCACAGCGACAGTCAAAGAGCTGGTTGCAGCAAAAAGAAGAGAGACTGCCTAGAGCAGAATCTTGCTCTAGGTTCTCGAGTAGCTTCTAGCATTATCATCTGAGCTATTCTAAAATAGTCATTAGCGCTGTGCTATGACTGATAAGGACTTCTTACATGGAGATTCAGCCTTCTACGCGACCCGAAACTTATTCTGAATTACTCGCTCGAAGTCTTAAGCTTTATCTACGAGTCTTGCCAAGCACTTTTCTGTTTGCTTTATTCATTGCCATCATTCTATTTATTCCTCGCTTGCTTTCTGTTGCAGTCGGACAGAATGTGTTTTTAAGCACCGCCTGGATGAACCAGCTGGCCCTGCTTTATTTAGCCATGTATCTCAGTATCTTCTGGTTTATGGCCGCCCTCCTCTGGGCCATTAATTGTATCGAAAGCAATAAGCACCAAAATTTTATTGTCGATTTTAAGATGGCAGCTAAAAGAGTTTTATATATTTTTGGCGCGGCGCTTTGTTTGTCTTTTATTATTTTGCTAATCGGTCTCCTTGCTTTTTGGTTGAATGAACTGCTCTGGTATTTCAAGCTGTATTTTTATAATCAATACTTAAGTAGTATGCTCTTATTTCTGGTGCTTTTGGTTCAACTCGTTTTTACCGTTTGGGTGGTGACGCGCTTATATTTTTATTTTCCGCTTATTGTACTTGAGCACGAGGGCATTTTTCTTGCCTTCAAACAAAGTGCGCACTTGGTTCACAAGCAGGTTAAAAGAACGCTTGCCTTGCAGCTGACGCCCTGGATGAGTTATTTTATCAGTTTGCTGATTATCAAAATGATTTTTAAATTGAATATTAATATTTATTTTATGCCCAAGAATCCTGTATCTACTTTATATCCGACTCTCTTGCATATTATTATCCTGGCTCTTTTTATTCCCTGGGCAAGCTCGATGATTTTAGTGCAATTAAGAGATTTAAAATTACGAAAAGAGCCTTGCCTATAAAAAATGACCTTAGAAAATAAAAATCCTGCTCTTATTTTAGCCTTTGATTTTGGCAGCAAACGAATCGGCGTTGCGATTGGTCAGCGGGTGACGCAGATGGCGCGACCCTTGCTCACGCTTTCTGCAAAAGCAGGCGTGCCACAATGGGATAAGCTTGCGCAACTGATTAAACGCTGGCAGCCGCAGGAATTGGTTGTGGGTATTCCTCTCAATATGGATGGTAGTGAACAAGCGCTTACACAAAGCGCACGCTCTTTTGCAAAAGCGCTCAAGGAGCGTTATCACTTGCCGGTACATGAAATGGATGAAAGATTAACAACAGTTGCAGCGCGGGAAAGTTTATTTGAAGAAGGCGGCTATCAGGCCTTACAGAAAGGCCGGGTAGATAGTGTGGCGGCGCAACTTATTTTGCAAGCCTGGTTGAATAAAGTAAAAAATGAAGCAGAAGAGGCCGCAGATGATGATCAATCCTGAGAACGCTTTTTCAATTATTGTTCCTACTTATCGTGAAGCCGCTAATATTCCTGAATTGATAAAAAGAATCGCAGAGCTTGATTTTGCTCCTGATGCTTTCGAAGTGCTTATCGTTGATGATAACAGCGAAGATGGAATTGAGGAGCTCGTCAAAGAGCTGCAATTACAATGGCCGTGGCTGCAGTTGATCAGCCGCAAGAAAGAAAAAAGTTTAAGTTTGTCAGCGCTAGAGGGTTTTGCACGAGCCCGTTTTCCCTTCTTGATTCTGATGGACGCTGATTTGAGTCACCCGCCAGAAAAAATACCCGCGATGTTGACCGCCTTAAAAGATCCCAGCGTAGATTTTGTGCTTGGCTCACGCTATGTCCAAGGCGGGAGTGCGGATGAGGAGTGGCCGATGACTCGAAAATTCTCATCTCGCCTTGCTGCTTTGCTCGCGCAGTGGCTTATTTCAAGTCGGGTGAAAGATCCTTTGTCGGGTTTTTTCGCGCTGAAAAAAAGCACCTTCCTGCGCAGTGATCCCTTACAGCCCGTGGGCTGGAAAATTGGCTTGGAGCTCATGTTAAAATGCCACTGTAAACAGATTAAAGAAATCCCGATCCATTTTTCAGAGCGCTTATATGGAAAAAGCAAATTGAATTTAAAAGTAGCTTATGAGTATTGTTGTCACTTGAAGCAGCTCTTTTTTTATAAGTTAGGTCGTCGTGAAAGAAGATCGGCTGAAGAGGAAATAAAAAATGAGCTTAGTGAGTAGGGAGCCATATTTTTTTTGGATTCTCTTGCTTATTTCTCTCCTGGCTTGGAAAATACAGACCACTCTTTTTTTGAATTATGATGTGAGTTGGCTGCTTGAGGCCACAAGACGGATGCTTGCAGGCGGAACCTATGCACGTGATTTTTTTGAAACCAACCCACCCTTAATTTTATATCTCTATTTACCGCCTGTTATGTTAAGTAAACTGAGTGCTATTCCTCTCCCCCTTCTTTTTCGCGGCTATCTTTTTTTGCTGGCTTGCTTGTCTTTGGGCCTGTGCTCTTACTTAGTAAAAAAGATTTTTCAACGAACAGAGGGTTTGATCTCTACCCTCTTTTTGCTGACGCTTGCTGTTATTTTTCTTATTTTGCCCTGCCATGATTTTGGCCAGCGAGACCATTTGCTTATTATTTTAAGCCTGCCCTATTTTTTGTTAATGGTTTGTCGTTTACAAAAAATAGTCTTGCCTTACTCCTTGGCGCTGATTCTCGGTTTTGTTGCTGCTCTCGGATTTTCGATTAAACCCCATTTTTTAATAGCGCCACTCTTGATCGAAATTTATTATGGTTTTTATACAAAAAACCTAAAAGCTTGGCTCCGACCTGAAAGCTTAATGATCCTGTTGATAGTCAGTCTCTATGTCGGCTTTATTTTTCTATTTTATCCGGATTACCTTTATATTATTGTGCCCTATTCCTTGCGTCTTTATTACAGTGGTGTCAGCCAGCCTTGGACTGCTTTAGCGCTGAATCCTGTCGCGCTTTTTTGTCTTATTCCGATTATATTTTATTGCTTTTCTGATCAAAAAAATTTCTATCCTTATTTAAATTTAAGCAGAATTCTTTTTTTAGGTTTATTGGGGTTTTTCTTGGCCTATTTTGCACAAAGAATGACGCATTATTATCATCTTATTCCGGTCTTTTCTTTTGCACTGCTTTTGCTGCTTATAGAAATGGGCTCTCTCTACTCCTCAGGTTCGCGACGCTGGCCTGAAGGGGTTTTTGCTGCTTTTTTAGCGCTACTGCTTTTTACTATGCCCTTAGGGATTTTTTATAAACTCTATGTGAGTAGTCTGAATTATAAAAAAGCAACACTTAAGCAGCTCACAAATTTTTTGAATGAATATGCAAGGAAGGAGCTGGTTTACTTCTTTGTCACCGCAGGGAGCTATGCTTTTCCAACGCTAGATTACACGGCTACAAAAATGGCGCCCCGTTTTTATTTTTTATGGATGGCAGCCGGTCTGGCTAATCAGTCCTTAGCTCTGGGTCAGGCTTCCCTGGCCGTTCTCGAGCAATACAGGCGCGATAAAAATTTTCTGATTAATATGGTTGCTGATGATTTATATCAATATAAACCGCGCTATATTTTTATAGATCAGAGTAAAGAAAAATATCGCATTCAAGATAAAAATTTTGATTATCTGGCCTATTTTTTAGGGAATGCTAAGTTTCAACAAGAATGGCAGCATTATCGCTATTTTACAACACTCGAAGTACAAGGTGCCTATAAACTGAGTGTGTATAGCCGAAAAAAAAGCTAAGATGAAGAAGATGATAAGGATGATTGTCTTTTGGTTTATTCAAAAAAACAGGGGCTGATAGAGGGTTTTTTACTGGCTAGCATTTATCTAGCAGCCTGGCTTATTCAAGGCCAGCTTTTTTTAAACTGGGATGCTAGCTACCTCTTGCATGCTGCTCAATTGTTATTAGCGGGCGGCACCTATACCCATGATTTTTTTATGCCTAATCCGCCCTTGATTTTATATTTATCACTCCCGCCCTTGCTCTGTAGTCAATATTTCGGTGTGCAGCTGTTTTTAGCATTCCGACTTTATATTTTTTTGCTCGCGACTGTCTCGCTTGCGCTTTGTGGCTTCTTGTTGTCCTTGCTTTTTACAGAGAAAGATAAAACAACTCTTTTTATAAAGAAAACCTTCTTTCTTACGCTACTGCTGATTTTTCTAATCTTTCCCATGTATGATTTTGGACAGCGAGAACATTTTCTTCTTATTTTGATGCTGCCTTATTTATTACTGGTGAGCTGTCGCTTGCAGGGTCTTGTAATTAAAACAAGGCTCGCTGTTTTAATTGGTTTACTCGCGGGCTTGGGTTTCGCCTTGAAGCCACAGTTTTATCTCCTGCCCATGATCGTGGAATTGTATTATCTGTATTTTCAAAAAAAATATCTTGCTTGTTTTCGCGCTGAAACCCTAACCATGCTGACTGTCTTGCTTATTTATTCGGGAATAGTCTATTGGTTTTATCCAGATTATTTCGGCCTTATTGTTCCCTATCTGCTTCGTAATTATTATGGGAAAAGCATCGTCGCGCCTTGGGCAAGCCTTCTCTTGAATGAAGAAGTTCTATTTTGTTGTTTGCCGCTTTTTTTACATCTTGTTCTTTATAAGAAAAATCCCTATAAAATAGTGAGTCAGATCTTATTCCTTGCCTTGTGTGCCTGCTTAGCTTTTTATGCGGCACAACAAACGACGCTCTATTATCATTTTCTTCCCGCTTTTTCCTTAGCTCTTTTGTTGCAAACTGTATTGTTTAGCTATCTGGTGTCACAGCCTACTTTTTCCAGTTCGGATTACCTTATTTTCCTGCTCACCGGGTTCCTCGCATTTATTTTTCTATTTTATAAAGTGAAAACTATTTGGCTCATGTTAATCTTTTCGACAGTCCTCTCTTTCGTTTTTTTTGGGTTCTTATTTACTTTCTTGTTGGTTGCGGCGCCGCGACGCTCAAGTTTTAGCAAAATAGCTGCTTTCGTTTTCTTCATTTTATCTTTCAGCTTTCTCTGTTTTTATTTGGCAGAGCGAACAGACTTTTCTCTTTATCAAATTCCACTCACCCTTTTTGTTTTATTAGCGCTTTTTGGCTTAGTGGCGCCACGCGCGAGAGCAGGCTTATCAGTCCATATGCTCATGGCGGCTGTCGGGTTGCTGCTTTTTATCTATCCTGTCTCTTTTACCTATACTAAATATTGGGAGGGGCAAATATATAAAGAAAAAGTGCTTAATAAATTAATGCGCTTTATGCGGATGCAGCCGCCGCATCGAGTCATCTCTTTTTTTACAGTGCGAGGAAATTTCAGCTCTCCCCTGATGATTTATAGCGACAGTCGCTTGGCGCAACGTTTTGATTGTCTGTGGCCCGTAGCTGGTTTTTTAAATCAACCTGCTCGTCAGGCTTCTTCTCTACAAGATAAAAATATGTTTATTGAGATGATTGCTGAAGATCTACGGGTTCATCGCCCCGATTTTGTTTTTGTGGATAAGCAAGATGGTAAATTGCTAGCCTGGGATAGGCATTTTAATTTTATTGTTTTTTTATCTCAAGGTCGGCATTTTCGAGAGCAATGGAAAAGCTATCATTACTTAACAACACTCAAAGAGAATTATCCTCTTTATGAGTTAGACGTCTATATGCGCAAGACGAAGACTGAAAATAGCTGAAGGAATAAAGGAGCAGCAGGGATGATAAAGGGAAAAAAAATTATAGTCGTGCTGCCAGCTTATAATGCTGAGGCAACCTTAGAGAGGACCTATCAGGAAATTCCTCACGATCTTGTGGATGAGATTGTGATTGTGGATGATAGTAGCTGTGATGGGACGGTAAAAGAAGCAGAGAGACTCGGAATTAAACATATTATCCGTCATGAGCGGAATAAGGGTTATGGCGCTAATCAAAAAACCTGTTATCAGAAGGCGCTCACGCTTGGTGCAGATCTTGTGATTATGCTACATCCTGATTATCAATATACGCCTCAATTGATTCCTTCAATGGCCTATCTTGTGGCCCAAGACCTCTATCCAGTCGTTTTGGGTTCACGCATTTTGGGGAAGGGCGCTTTAAGAGGAGGCATGCCTCTTTATAAATATATCTTTAATCGCTTGCTTACCTTTTTTCAAAATGTGTTGCTCGGCCAAAAATTATCAGAGTATCACACGGGCTATCGCGCTTTTTCACGAGCCGTGCTGACTACCATTCCCTTTGAACGCTGTTCCGATGATTTTGTTTTTGATAACCAAGTGCTTTCGCAAATTATTTATGCTGGTTATGAAATAGCCGAGGTGACCTGTCCAACTAAATATTTTGAGGCAGCTTCCTCGATTGATTTTCAGAGAAGTTTGATTTATGGCTTAGGTGTACTTCAAACCTCAGTAGTTCATTTTTTAAACAAAATAGGCTGGCTTCATTCTGCCTTATATGAAATGAAGCTTAGGGGAGGTTCGGACAAGAAATTGCCCATTGTATAGTCCGCCCCTTTGCCTGTACAATGGGCGGCTTGAAAGCGGTCTTCAATATTAAATAAGAGGTTAATGTTTCATGGCTTTATCTAGTAATGCAACGGCAGAGATTGTGCAAAAGTATCAACATGCTCCTCAAGACACAGGTTCGCCGGAAGTACAGATTGCTCTGTTATCAAAACGCATCTATTCTTTGACAGAACATTTAAAACAACACCAGCATGATAAACTTTCCGGTTTTGGTTTGGCAATGTTGGTCAGTAAGCGTCGCAGATTACTGAGTTATCTGAAAAAAACAGGTATCGAGCGTTATCGAAAGCTTATACAGGCCCTTAAGCTGCGTGGATAACAGCGCGGCTCTCAATGATTCAAGGTCGCTTTTTTTCACGAAATTCATTGTGCAGCAAAGGCACAGTACAAACTAACTATTAATTAGGTATTTAATGTGGCTATGATTAAAAAATCGTTCTCCTATGGTAAGCGCCAAGTTAAACTTGAAGCTGGTGAAATGGCACGTCAAGCAACAGCCTCTGTTTTAGTCAGCATGGATGATACCGTTGTACTGGTTACGGTAGTTTGCAAAGAGAATAAAATAGAAAAGGCTCAGGACTTTTTTCCCTTAACAGTTCATTATCAAGAACGCTCTTATGCGGCTGGACGGGTACCCGGTGGTTATTTTAAACGGGAAGGTAAACCCAGTGAAAAAGAAACGCTGACTTCACGTTTAATCGACAGACCAATCAGACCCTTATTTCCAGCTGGCTTTGCCTGCGAAGTGCAAATCATCGCCACTGTTTTATCAGTGAATCCCGAAGTGAATCCAGATATCCCGGCCTTAATTGGCGCTTCGGCTGCTTTGGCGCTTTCTGGCCTGCCTTTTCAGGGACCGCTTGGCGCTGCACGAGTCGGCTATGCTAATGGGAATTATCTCTTAAATCCAAGCCTGTCTGAGCTTGAAAATTCAGAACTGGATATGGTGGTGGCTGGGACAGAACAGGCTGTGATTATGGTGGAATCAGAGGCACGCGAATTATCTGAATCTATTATGCTCGGTGCTGTGATGTTTGGGCATCGTGAAATGCAAACCGTCATTCAAGCTATTAAAGAACTGGCGACAGAAGGTCGTAAACCGGCCTGGAATTATCAGCCTGCAACGGCAAGCCAAACGCTAAAAGATCGCGTTGCAGAAGTGGAACAAGATTTTGTTTCTGCCTATCAGGTTCGCGATAAACAAGAACGGGAAAAAACCTTAGCGGCTCTTCGTGAAAAGACGCTTGAGAAAATTTTAGCAGAGCAGCAGGGAAAAACAGATAAAGAACAGGCTGTGTTGACACAGCAGGTGAATTCTATTGTGGGCGAACTGGAAAGCAAACATGTTCGCGGTCTGATTTTAGATGGACAGGCGCGTATCGATAGCCGTGATACTAAAACCATTCGACCTATTACCGTAAAAACCGGCCTTTTACCCCGAACGCATGGTTCTTCTCTTTTTACTCGCGGCGAAACACAGGCCTTGGTTGTTGTGACCCTAGGCACCGAGCGTGATGCACAACTGATTGATGCTTTGGAAGGTGAAAGACGGGATAGTTTTATGTTGCATTATAATTTCCCTCCTTATTCTGTTGGAGAAACAGGAATGGTGGGCAGCCCGAAGCGTCGTGAAATCGGTCATGGCAATTTAGCGAAGCGTGCCATCGCAGCGGTTTTACCTTCTCAGCAAGATTTTCCCTATGTTATTCGAGTCGTATCAGAAATTACTGAATCGAATGGTTCGAGCTCCATGGCCACGGTCTGTGGTACCAGTCTTGCCTTGATGGATGCCGGTATTCCACTGCGCTCCTCTGTTGCGGGTATTGCAATGGGCTTGGTTAAAGAAGGCGATCGTTATGCTATTTTGTCTGATATTTTGGGAGATGAAGATCATTTAGGAGATATGGATTTTAAAGTAGCTGGAACCGCACAAGGGGTGACCGCCTTGCAGATGGATATCAAAATTGACGGTATTACTGAAGCAATTATGCGCGATGCACTCGAACAGGCTCATGAAGGACGTTTGCATATTTTATCAATCATGAATCAAGAACTTCAAAGTCCACGACAAGAAATGTCTCGCTATGCACCGCGTATTTTGAATCTTCATATTCCTTCCGACAAGATTAAAGACTTAATCGGCAAAGGCGGTATGACCATCCGTGCACTCACCGAAGAAACGGGAACCGTGATTGATATTAGTGATGATGGAGAAATACGCGTGGCTGCTGCCGATGTGTCTGCCTGCGAAGAAGCTAAACGCCGTATTGAACAACTTACAGCTGATATAGAAGTAGGTCGAATTTACGAAGGTCCAGTCACAAAATTAATGGATTTTGGTGCCTTGGTTGCTATTATGCCCGGCCGTCAAGGCTTGGTTCATATTTCGCAAATCTCAAAAGAACGTATCAAACAGGTGAGCGATGTTCTCTCTGAAGGCCAGGTTGTTAAAGTGAAGGTGCTAGAGATTGATAGACAAGGAAAGATTCGCTTAAGCATGAAAGAAATAGAATCATTGGAGACCTAAGCTTTGAATTCCCCCACCACAAAAAGCTTTGAACTGTAGACCCGGGATGATGATTGACTCCCCTCTCTCCACAAAAAGCTTTGAACTGTAAAACCGGGGATGATGGTTGATCCCCCTCCCTCCACGCTTTTTGTGGAGGGAGGGGTAGGGGTGGGAGGGCCTTTCATCTCACCAAACTCAAAAACTCAGAACGCGTGCGACGATCTTGACGGAAATTGCCTAGCATGACAGAGGTTGTCATGGTTGAGTTTTGCTTCTCAATACCGCGCATCATCATGCATAAATGTTTTGCTTCAATAATCACCCCAACCCCGCGTGCCTGCGTAACCTTAAATACCGTTTCTGCGATTTGCTTCGTCAATCTCTCCTGAACCTGAAGACGACGAGCATACATATCTACGATGCGAGCAAGCTTCGATAAGCCGATAATTTTTCCGGTTGGAATATAAGCCACATGACATTTACCAATAAAGGGTAGGAGATGGTGCTCACATAAGGAATAGAGTTCAATATCCTTTACCATAATCATTTCATCGCTATCAGAATCAAAGAGTGCGCCATTAACGATCTCTTCGACTGAGAGTTGATAGCCATGGGTGAGAAATTGCAAAGCAGTGGCCGCTCTTTTGGGCGTGTCTTGTAGCCCCATTCGGTTGATATCCTCACCGAGCTCAGTAATAATTTTTTTGAAATATTCTTCCACAAATTAGCTCCTCTTTTGCCAGCGCTTCCCTCCTTTGATTTTGTCATCCTGCTTTTTTAAGCCTGCTTCATTTTTATTTTAGCCCGGTGGCCAATTAAAGGGCCGACCGCCTAAGAGATGGAGATGCAAATGAAATATGGTTTGACCAGCATTGGCATTACAGTTAAAAACTAAGCGATAGCCATCTTCGGCAAGATCTAATTGTTTGGCAAGCATTTTGGCAGTTTGAACGAGATGTCCGATCAGTTCATTATCTTCTGAATGAACCTCATTGAGCGTGGCAAGATGTTTGTGCGGAACAATTAACTTATGCTCCGGCGCTTGGGGATGCAGATCATCAAAGGCAACGACAAAATCATCACGATAAATGATAGTGGCCGGTATCTTACCGCTTACAATCTTACAAAATAAACAATCCATTTGCCTCTCTCCGGGACTATTAGAGGGGCCTAGTCTAGCGAAAAAGAGGCCAAGTCTCAACTTATCCGAATAGAGGTACTTGACCCTCGAAGGATTACTTAGTACCTTTCAACGCTTGAATAATAGTATGGATGAAAAAATATGAATTTGGATCAAATTCCTGCAGGTCGCCACTTACCAGATGACTTTAATGTAATCATTGAAATTCCCTCTCGCGGTCAGCCCGTAAAATATGAACTGGATAAGAAAACGGGCATGATGAGAGTTGACCGATTTTTAACAACGAGTATGTTTTATCCCTGTGACTATGGCTTTATTCCCCATAGCTTGGCTGAAGATGGCGATCCAGCAGATGTTTTAGTGGTTTGTCCTTTTCCTCTTTTTCCTGGAGTTGTCCTTTCTTGCCGTCCTGTAGGCCTTCTGCGGATGACTGATGAGTCGGGTCAGGATGCCAAAATCTTGGCTGTTCCTGTAGATAAATTAACCCCGCAATATGAGGAAGTCCGAAAGCCAGAAGATTTGGGGCAGCCCCTACTGTTATCCATCGAACATTTTTTCAAGCATTATAAAGACTTAGAAAAAGGAAAATGGGTGAAGGTGGACGGTTGGGAGGGTTTAGAGGCTGCTCGACAAGAAATTATAAAAAGCGTTGAACGTTATAACTCAAAATAAGAGGATTTTAAACGCATAAAGGGACGATTCATATCAAAACCGTCCCTTTTTACCTGCTTTCGGGCATCCTTGTTCCCAACCACCTTTCCTATGGCAGACTATCCTAGATGCATCAATCCTTGATGCCGGTCCAAACTGTATTTCCACATAGATAATTATAAAATCATTAAAAAGTGAAATTCCATACAAAAAAACAAAACCTTAGGATTTTTGTCTAATATGGAACCAGTGACGGATAGAATGAAATAATATAGGCCATAGGGTAGAACGCAGGTAAAAAAGCAGAAGAGCCGCACCAAAAATGATCAAACCCAGATAAATAGGGATGAGACCGATGAGAAAAATATGCTCATTTTCAGTACAGTTTTTTGCAAAATTTAGTATTTCTGAAATAGAAAGATGCAAGCTTGTGTCTTGGACCAGCAAATAATAGAGTGAATAAAGGGCTATGATTAACCAAGCAATTTTAACAAGCTTAAATAAATTTTTTCTCATTGTGTGTTTAAACCTAAGTGATCATATTTTTAATCTATTCTAAATCTTTTACCTTAAGATAAACTGAAGAATTTATTAGGTTTAGCTTAAATTTTTGTTAATAAGCAAGTGCCTAGAGCCTGGCCCATTTGAACACTGACCTCTGCCTGTAAAGCGTCGAGCCATTGTATTTTATCCTTACCAAATAAAAGGATCACAGAAGAACCCATCAGAAACCGTCCCACCTCAGCCCCTTTGGCTAAAAAAATCTGCTCATTAGCATAATAACGATTAAGCATCTTATTCGAGCGTTCAACAGAGGCCCAGACGGTTTGGATTTTGCCAACAAGCATAGCTCCGATCAAAATGACTGCCATTGGACCGACTAGAGTTTCAAAAATACAAACCAATCTTTCATTGCGTGTAAACAGTTGGGGAATTTTTTCAGTTGCGAGCTGGTTTACAGAAAATAAGCTGCCTGGTAGATAGGTGGTTTGAATTAATTTGCCATCAAAAGGAAGATGAACGCGGTGGTAGTCTTTGGGTGCTAAGTAAAAGGTCGCAAAAGAGCCATCTTGAAAGGGACTGAAATCGCTATTGGCTAGGCCCAGTAAGGACTGAAGTGTATAGTTGTGTCCCTTGGCTTGTAAGAGTGTATTTTTTTCAAGTTTTCCAATTTGAGAAATACAGCCATCTACCGGATTGATGAGGACCTCTTTCCCCGCATGAATAGGTCGGGCGCTTGCTTTCAAGGCGCGCGTGAAAAAAGCATTGAAGGTCGGGTAGTCGTCCAGGTTCTCGGAGGCAGCTAAACTGAGATCAACTTGATACCGTCGGATAAAATAAGAAATGAGCTGATTTTTTACCCAGCTCTTTCGACAGCCTGCCATCCAACCGGCGAAGCGGCTTAACAAAAACTGAGGCAAGAGATATTGAAATATAATAAATAGTTTTTTAGACATGAGAATAATTTTTTTCCATTATTTTAAACTGCTCTTCGATTTGTTTCGGATGCAGCCCCTCAGGAAATAAAGCTAGCCATTGTCCTTTCGGATTAATTAAAAATAAGGAGCTGCTATGATTCCAAATAAAAGAATGAGAAGGTTCAGCATAAACACCGAATTGTTGTTTTAAATTTTCCAGCTGTTCTTTTGTTCCAGCAAGACCAATAAAATCTTTGTTATAAGAAGCGAGATAGTGTTGTAAGTCAATTGTTTTTTCTCTTTCAGGGTCGATGGAAACAAAAACAATCTGTAGTTCGGGATAATAAGAATGTAAATGGGCATAGACTTCTTTTAAGACTGTTAGTGTGGTCGGACAAACGGTGGAACAGTGGGTGAAACCAAAAAATAAAAAAGTCCAATGCTGCGAAAGGTTCTTTTGAGAAAATAAATTCTGGTTTAATTGAAAAGGACGGAGCTCGCGTGGTTTAGAAAAAACAAGGACCTTTGCTGTATTTGAAGTTTTTTGAGGACTGATAAAAAAGACAAGCAAAATAGCAAGCAAGCCTAGGAAGAGAGCTAAGAAAAGTAAGAACTTTATTTTTGAAACAGAAGCGGCGCTTGCTTGTAGCATAAAGTTTTATCCCGGAAAGAGAAGAAAGCGATCGGCGGCCATGGCTAAAAAGAGCATAAATAAATAAAGCATCGAATAAAAAAAAGTAAAAAGAGCAAGCCGGGGTTGGTCATTTAGGTAAAGTTTGATCGCAAAATATAAAAGGCCGGCATTTAGCCACAGTGCAAGGCCTAAATAAATCCAGCTACATAAGCCGATGGCAAAAACAAGCAAGCTGCTTGCCACAGTAAGAATACTGTAAAGTAAAATATAAAGTTTGGTATAAGGGATACCATGGGTTACGGGCAACATGGGAATGGCTGCACGTTTATAATCATGATAACGATAGACAGAAAGGGCCCAAAAATGGGCTGGGGTCCAGGCAAAAATAATAAGCACTAACAAGAGGGGTTCTGGGTCGATTGTGCCTCTGAGTGCAGTCCAGCCGAGGAGCGGTGGCATAGCGCCAAATAAACCGCCCAGTACAATGTTTTGAGGCGTGTTGGGTTTTAAATAGAGGGTATAGCAGAGCGCATAGCCAAGCGCGGTAGCTAAAGTGAGCAGCGCAGTCAATTTATTGACAGAAAAATAAAGAATAACAAAGCCGCTTAGGCCCATGGTGAGAGCAAAGATCCAGGCCTGTTGGGGCAGTACTCTGCCCGAGGCAAGGGGGCGCAACTGTGTTCTTTCCATCAGGGCATCGGTTTTTCTTTCTACAATGTGATTAATTGCTGCGGCTGAACTAGAGAGTAAAGCGATTCCTAAGCTTGTGAATAGCCAGAGGCTAAAAGAAAGGGTACCTGCTGAGGCAAGATACATGCTAATCCAGGCAGTAAATAGCATGAGCAGTACGACACGAGGCTTGCACAAGATAAAATAATCGCGCCAACGTGGCAGCGTTTCAACTTGAACCGGATGACAGCAACTAAGTATTTTGCTCATAAGGGTTTCCTTGACGAGATGAATAAACCACTGTTGCGAGCAAGGTCAGGAGTAAAAGTGCTGCGACTGCATGATGCAAGAGGGCAATGAAAAGGGGTCTTTGCCAGATAATATTTAAAATCCCTAAGAGAATTTGGACGCCGAGTAGATTAAGGAGCAGCAGGCCAAAAGGGCGCTTATTTTTTTTCTTAATTAAAAAACAGCTTAAGAGACTAAGATAGAAAAAAGTAACTAAGGCGCCGAGGCGATGAAGCATGTGAATGCTAATTAAATCCGTATGCAAGGCTTTCCATTGTAAGGCCGGAAAAAGAAGGCCCTGACAATAAGGGAAATCGATACAGGCAAGACCGGCAGAATGGGTGCTGACCCAGCCGCCCAAAGCGATTTGTAGAATGAGAAGAGCTAGTCCTAAGATCAGCCAAGGATTCAAGCTTGGGTAGCTCTGTGGGGGTGAAGGCTTCCGCGAGAGGAGCCAGAGAACCCATAAGAGGCTCAGAATGAAAAAGCCAAATAATAAATGTCCGAGGACAATAATGGGTTTTAATAAAGCAGTGACTGTGAGTCTGCCCAAAAGAATTTGACCGAGCATAAAAAGAATTAACAGCGGGCTTAATTTGAAGACAAGCGGCGGCAGTTCTTTACGCCAGTGCCAGCTTAAGACAAGCAAGCTGAGAATAAGAATTCCTTCTATTCCAGCGAGATAGCGATGGCGCATTTCAGTCCAGGCTCGTGTTTTATCAAGAGGAACCCCGGGGTAAGCCTGGGCAGCTGCTTTAATCTGTTCTCCGTTCAGAGGCGGGGTTAAATAACCATAGCAACGAGGCCAATCGGGGCAGGATAAGCCCGCATAGGTGAGTCTGGTATAGGCACCAAAGAGAATAACGACAAAGGCCAGAATAAAGGCTAAAAAAGCAAGGCGCGAGAAGGGAGCAGCCTTCGACAGCCGCGACAAGTTAGGATCTAGCAAAGTATGTTCCTCTTATTTCTCAACCCGATGCAAATTCAAAACCCCAAATATTACCAATAAGCTGAGGGCAAAGGCAAACCATTGCACGGTATAAAGTAGATGTTTTTCAGGACCCATCAGGGTAATTTTCCATCGTCTGCTAAATCCATGCTTATCAGCAGGATCGAGCCAGACAATATAGGGAGGAAGGGATAGTCCTAAAAGAGGGGCTAATTCAGCGAGCTTAATATATTGAACGCGTAGTGGAAAAGAGCGCTGGCTCTCTTCTGCCAGGCTGCCGAGGCTAAAATAACGAGGGGCTTCGTTTACGATGCCTTGAAGGGAAATACGGGCCTCAAGGGTTTGGATAGTGGGTAAAATACGACGATCTGGATTGGCGGGGAGGAAGCCCCGATCAACAAGAATGGCCTGCTTTGTTTTTTCAACGAGAAAAGGCGTATAGACTTCATAGCCAACCTGGCCATCCTGCGTTTTATTGTCGAGAAAAATATGATGTTTGTTATCAAAATGCCCTGTTAAATGAATAGTGTAAAAGCGGCTGTCTCTGTTTTTTTCAAAAAGCTGACTAAAAATAATAGGTTCTTTGCTTTGACGCAAAGCAAAGGCTGCGAATAGCAGACGTTTTTCCTGTGCGCGTTGATACTGCCAAGCGCCTAAACTTGAAAACAGCAGAACAAAGATGAGAGTCAGACCGACAAATTTGAAGGTGAAATAATAAGGATTTCCGAATATACTGAAGCGCAGAACCATTCGCCTTGCTCTTTAATGAAGTAACATTAATTTCTTAGGAAGTGAATTGTAAAATGATTCCGCTACTAGTGAAAGCTATTATTGTTTTATTCTTGCTGGTCATTTTTATTTCTTTGGGCGGAGCGCTTTATTATCTTGTTTCTGATCAAGGAAAGACGGAGCGTACTGTCAAGGCTCTCACCTGGCGTATTGGTTTATCTTTATTGTTATTCATATTACTATTCATTGCCTTTGCTTTGGGATGGATTAAGCCTCATTAGTAGGGGATTATTTTTTAATAAGAGGTAAGAGAAATGTTTCGAGGTCTAAATCTGGGTTCCTTATTGATTCTCTTGGCCATTATCGTTCTGTTATTTGGTACCAAACGTCTGCGAGAGCTGGGTTCGGATCTGGCCATTGCCGTTCGCAGTTTTCGCAAGGGCTTGCTTGAGGAAGATAAAGAGGAAGAGAAGCGTGAGTCTTAGTCTCAGTGAAATTCTAGTCGTTGTCATTGTTGCCTTAGTTGTGATCAAGCCAGAACAATTGCCGGAAGTGGCTTTGAAATTAGGGCGCTTGACTAAACAATTGCGAACCGGCATGACTAAGCTGCGCCGCGAGCTAGATGGCGCCGCGACGCAATTAAACGAGACTACTCTGAAATCTTTGCCTGAAAAAATAGAACAAAAAAATGAAACAACCCGATCAGCCTAGCGCTTCGCTCTCGGAAACGCAGCCTGCTTTATTACGTTTTTTAATCGAAGTGCGTAGAAGATTACTGTTATCCGTTCTCGTTGTTGTCGCTTTATTTTTTATCTTGGCCTTTTTTTCAAAGGACTTATATCACGGTCTCGCGCTCCCCTTATTGAAGCATTTACCAGTAGGAAGTGAATTAATCGCAACCGAAGTCATAGCGCCTCTCTGGATACCCTTTAAATTTGCCATGGTGGTAGCTGTTTTATTGGCGCTGCCTTTTTTAATCTATCAATTGTGGGGGTTTATTGCCCCAGCGCTTTATCAAAAAGAGCGACGTTTGCTTTGGCCCTTATTACTTCTCAGTACGAGCTTGTTTTATGTTGGCATGGCTTTTGCCTATTTTGTCATTTTTCCACTTTTGTTCGGGTTTCTTGCCCAATCCGCACCAGTTGGCGTTAGAGTGGCGCCGGATATCAGTCAATATTTCGACTTCACGCTTAAGCTGCTTTTTGTTTTTGGTTTTATTTTTGAAGTACCCATTGTTACCACTGTTCTGGTTTTAACAGGCATAATCAGCCGAGAGCGTTTAATTCAATTTCGTCCTTATGCGATTGTGACTGCTTTTATAGTAGGTATGCTGCTTGCCCCACCTGATGTGTTTTCGCAAACCCTCTTAGCCCTTCCTTTATGGTTTTTATTTGAGGTGGGGGTGTTCTGTACCCGTTTTGTGAAAGCTAAATAGCTTGAGTTAGCTCCATGCTTGTCTTTCGCGAAAGCGCTTGCCTCCGGCTTTATTGAATAAATCAACTTTATTTGAATCCCCTCCCGCCACGCTTTTTGTGGAGGGAGGGGTAGGGGTGGGAGGTAAAGTTTTTATTCTAAACATTGCTGTTTCAGCTAAACTGCGTCTAGTTACGAACACGATAGGCTTTCTTGGCTATTGGTAACCTCCCACCCCTACCCCTCCCTCCACAAAAAGCGTGGAGGGAGGGGAGTGTAAGCCATGTTCCCGGGTTCATGTGTAAAGCATGTTCCCGGGTCTACAGGGATTCAAATAAAGTTGATTTATTCAATAAAGCCCTTGCATCCTGCGAAAGCGGGGATTCAGTAGTTAATCCTCTTGGACTGTGTTTAAATTAAAAAGAATTTTTCCTTTGGAGGAGTAGCTCATGTTATTTCCTTTATCTGCGATACTAACTTCCTTTGTTATATTTTTCTCCACGGGAGCGAATGCAGCAGCGCTTTTTTCTATCACCTCTTCTTCTTTCGCTGATAGTAAAGCAATCCCAGCTTGGTATAGCTGTGATGGAGGCGAGCACTCCCCACAGCTCAGCTGGAAGGGAGCACCTTCTAAAACAAAAACCTATGTTCTGATTTGTAATGATCCGGATGCACCTCAAGGCGACTGGTATCATTGGGTTATGTATAATATCCCCAATACAGTTACGACACTTTCTGAAGGAACAGTGCTTGCTTCGGGTGCTTCACTCGGTAAAAATAGTTGGGGGCGCTTGCAATATAATGGACCTTGTCCGCCGGCGGGTTCTCTACATCATTATTATTTCACTCTGTATGCTTTAGATTCTAGCTTGTCTCTACCTTCGGGAGCAGAGGCCAAAACAGTTATGCAGGCGATGCAAGGCCATGTTGTGGGCAAAACGACAATAGTCGGAGTTTTTGGGCATTAAAGTGTGCGAGGCAGAGCTCACTCACTTTCGCGGTGGGCGACGGCTTCGAATTTTTTTGCTTTTTTTAACAAAGACCGCACTTCTTCATCAGAGGTTTGATCAAAGCTTTCGTACCAGGTGCCGACGGCGTTAAAATAAAGTGGACGCAGAGGGCAAATGAATTGATCAACCAGGGCGCTAAGTTTTTCACAGGTGGATTTTTCTGCGACTGGAACAGCAATGATGAGTTTAGCCGGTTTTTCCTTTTTTAAGGCAGTTACTGCAGCGCGAATGGTTGCGCCGGTTGCTATGCCGTCATCGACGAGAATAATGAGACGCTTGCTGAGCGTGGGAAAAGGCTGGCTGCCGCGATAGCGTTCGATGCGTCGCTCTAATTCTTTTTGTTCTTCTTGGCTTACTCGTTTAATGGCTTCGGGAGAAATGCGTAATTCACGAATGATATTATCATTCAGAATACAAATGCCGCCCATCGCGATGGCCCCCATGGCGAGTTCCTCATGCCCGGGAACGCCCAGCTTACGAACGATAAAGACATCAAGTGGGGTTTGTAAGGCTTTTGCAATTTCATAGCCGACGGGCACGCCGCCTCGGGGTAGGGCAAGAACAAGCGCTTCTTTCTTTTTGGCATATTGCGCTAGGGCGGTGGCAAGCATCTGACCTGCTGCTTGGCGATTGAGGTATCTGTCCATGAATTTAGCTTCCTTATCTTTTTTATTTTAGCATGTTCTTGACAATTTTAAATTAGCTGCCAACATAAACCCCTTTTAATTAGAAGAAGACTAAAATGCACTCGAGGAAACCAAAACGTCCAAAACGTATTGAGCAAACCATTTCAGAAAAAATATTAAAAGTCTTGGAAGTCATGGGCAGCCCGCAAGCTTTAGCTAGTCGAGCCAACACTGATCTTCCCGCTTTTTCGGATCTTGCCAGTGAAGATTATAGTCAAGCTGTTTATTTGAAAAAAATGAACTATTATTTCAACACGGTATGGAGAAAAAATCTTCGATCAGGCGGCTATAGTCAGGGAATTACGCTACTGTGGTTGACGATGATTTCCTGGGGTTTGGAAGGTTTATTTTATGAAATGATCAGAATAATGACAGACTGTCCTTTTGATCAATTATCTCAAATTGGTTATATCATGCGACTTTTTTTCAATCTCATTGATGTGGGGCAGAATCCAAGTGACTATAGTAATCAAGACTGTACACAAGATGATATCGATGAAATTATCGGAGAAGCTTCCAGAATTTTTACAATGAAAAAAATGTTGACCCAAGAAGACTTGGAAAAGAGATTAAAGCGTTTCCCAAAGGAAAATACGATGATGATTATCACCGGCTGTTGGCAAAACAAGAAAACAGGGGAGAGCGAAGGACACACGGTGGGTGTTTTTCGTCGAGGAGAACAGTATTATCTTTTTGACCCGAGTTCGAAGAGTTTACCTGCGCTTGAATATTCGGCAGAAGAACCTTTTATACAAACTCTCTGGCAGTTCATCTTTCCTCACGTGAAGATGAAATATGGAGAGGTGTCGCTTCAGGTGCTTCATCGTCACCAGCCCCTACCTCTACAGCTAGCAAAAGTTGAGTCGAGATCCAAACAGCAAGCAAAGCCGCTTTTGGAGCCAACACCCGCATTGAAACCCCTAGCGGTGCCAAAACCAGCGGTGCAGAAGTTCAGTTTGTCGCCGCAAACCTTAATTAAATCCGGTCCTACTTTGTTTTCTACAAGCGCAGACTCAAACGAAACCATCATTGAGACTAGTAAACATAAAAACCTAGGTTATAAACGCTCATAACGAAGAGGACGACAATGCAGACTGGCAGACCTATACCACTGGAAACCATTTCGGAAAAATTAGCTAAATTTTTACAAGATAAAAATGCGCTGGTCCCAACCCGGCCTATTTCTTTTGTTGCAAGCAATGATTATAGCCAAACTATTTTGATCAGTAGAATTAATTATTATCTAAACAGTATTAACGAAAAAGAAATTTTAGATGAGGGCTATTGTCATGGCCTGACACTGCTCTGGTTGACGATGATGTCTTGGGGAGTAGAAAGTTTATTTTATCAAATCATAAAAATGATTGCTGAATGTCCTCTTGATCAATTAGTTAATATGGGCAATATTATTACGCCCTTTCTTGATATGATCGATGTCGGCCAATATCCAGAGAAACGTAGTAATAATCACTTTAAGCAAAGCAATGTGATCGAAATTATCGGTGAAGTTTACAAAATTTTTACAGCGACAAAAAAACTTACTCCCAAAAAGCTAGAAAGCAGACTGCAGTCCTTGGGGAAAGAAAATAATATGATGGCTATTACAGGTTGGCCTAAAGATCGCCAAAAAGGCCATACGGTAGGTGTTTTTGTGAGAGGACCACAATATCATTTTTATGATTCTAATTTTGATGACTTAGGGGCGCATGAATATGTTGCACAGTATCCGCTTGCTCGAGAAATCTGGGAACAAGTTTTTAGTCATAAGAGAATAACCGAAGAAAAAGTTGCGATTCGTGTTATCCATCCAAAAACCTCACCTTTAGTCAGCCCATCTCGATCAATAGTAGATCCTCAGCTAATAGTCTCAAGCTCTCAGTCAGTAAGCTCTCAGCCAGCAAGCTCAAACGTCCCTTCAAGGGTGTGTTGTAAAAAACGAAGAGCTACTTTATTTTACAGGGAGCCGCCAGAAGCAGAAATTGTTCCAAAAAAACAACGCGGTTTTCAGCTGAAGTGAGTTTGGTAACGCGTAAGGTGTCATGCCAGCATGAGCAATCGAGTAAGGCTCGCTCATTTCCCGATGCAAAAACTAGTATCTACACAAGTATCTACACAAGTCTTATTTTTAAAATTGGTAGGGTGGATTAGGCGCTTTTTGC
>CAYXNR010000032.1:0-25565 GCA_964466595.1 uncultured Coxiellaceae bacterium
GCTGCTTTTCCGATCGTCACAAGTCTATTCATTTTGCAGAGAATTACATAGATTTGTGTAGATTTCAAGTTACTGTAAACTTACCCTTTGATCTAATGAATTCTCTTTTCGACATTTTATAATTATCTAGCGCCCAGAAGGGTAGGCGATACAAGTGTAAAAAATAATCAAAATAATAATATTTCGTAAAAAATGATCATTATTTGTTGCAAAAAAGCATAAATGTAATATATTAGTGCAATTCATCCGCCTGAGGGGTAATTTAGAGATGTTTAACAACCGTTCATTAGAAAATGCATCTGCTAGCAATAGAGCAGCCCCGGAATCTTTAATCTCTCATGATCCAGGAGATGAGGGCGAAGCGATGACACAGGCTCATTTTACATCGGGTCTTCCAGAAATTGTATTAGGCTATTTAGGTGGTGATTTTGAAATCGACTGGCTTTATAGTAGAAATTCATTTTTTCTTCGCCAACAATTCAAGCTTTTTGGAGTAAAAAGAGAATATTTGATCGGCCAGCAGGTAGCTACTCTTATTTTACGCGGTGGAGAAATAGATATAGGAAAAGCCCTGCACTTAGTCGAATGCAATGTCGACAAATACAATCCGCACCTTGTTCATTGTAGAATCCAAGCTGTTGATCCTTTGAAACGATCTGTTGAAGGAACAATATTACAAATAGCAGCCATGGCAGGTGATGTTGGCTTGAAACCAGGAATAACAAATAAAAAAGAGCAGGGGGCTGTTGAAAGAATAATTGCAGCGGCCCGACTTTCCCAAGAAGAAGTGGCGGAACAATTAAAAGTCGTGAACTCTGAAGAAGCCATCCGGGAGAATAAGGCAAGAAATAAGCAGATCTTGGATGCTATTAAAAAATTTGGAGAGGGTATTATTGCTTTGGAATACGTTGATGAACTTCGACAAGCGTGCCAACCGCTGATTGATCAGCTTGAAACAGACTTAAGACCTGATCCTCAGCAAGTGATCACCTCAGGATATATTTTTGACCCGATGATTTTACATGAGGCCTCTCATTGGTATACTGAAAATTATGCTCGTTTTGGTGGTCAGGGGAAAAGGGACATATTTATTATCAATGGTTATGGGAAATTGCAAGCTAGGTTATCTGCACGCGATGCGCAGGTTGTGTTTGGTGGGCTGCGTTGTTTTACGAATAAGCCCGATGTTCCGCCGCGATTAAATTTATATAAAGAAAATTTATATAAAGAAGGCGGCTCTTTGTATTTCTATAATCTGCAGTTGCGGTTGGGGATTGATTTGTATGTAGGATATTTTGGGGCAAGCAGGGATGCCGGCCATGCGGTGATGCAGCGCAGTGCATTTAAACTCTTAGATCAAACAAAAAAAACAGCTTTGCAAAATTTATGCGAGGGACCGGCCCGCGCTGAGCTCTTGCCCGCTAAGTGTCTTCTGGCCAAGCCAATTTAATTTATTGATTTAATTTGTTATAAACATATTAATCAATGAGTTAAGAAGATAGGCCCCGGCTTTAATTCCCCTTTACTGGATTTTATTCTCTAAAATGTTATACTTGTAATACAGTCGTGATTGTAGGTGATTTATGATAGCAGTACGTTTACCAAAAGAGCTAGAGACACAGCTAGAGCGTGTTGCTCATGAAACGCACCGCTCTAAGAGCTATTACATCCGAAAAGCCCTAGAACAGTTCCTAGAGGACAGAGAAGACTACCTTCTGGCGGTTGCTCGTCTAGAAGAAAAGAACCCTCACATATCTTATGAGAAGATCAGGAAAGACCTTGGCCTGGACGATTGAGTTCGACACAAAGGCCGCGAAAGAGTTTAAAAAGCTCGATAAGGCCACCCAGAAACAGCTTGATAAATTCCTTCTGAAACTGATGAAGAGCGCCAATCCCCGCCATATTGGACGAGCGCTAAAGGGTAGTTTGCAATCTTTTTGGCGTTACCGTGTTGGTGATTATCGTCTTATCTGTAGTATCGAAGACAAGATTGTAACGATTCTGGTGCTTCGTGTAGACCACCGGCGGGAAATTTATAAGAATAAAAAATAATGATTAATCAACACAAAATTTTTCCCTTCCTCCTCGTACTCTTCGAAATTGCCACTTATCTCTCAAGCGATATGTATTTGCCAGCACTACCCGAGGTGATTCATAGTTTTGTAATTACCCACAGTCAAGCTCAATGGACCTTAACAGCTTGGTTTCTGGGAAGTATTTCCGTGCAATTGCTGCTTGGGCCTTTGACAGATGCTTATGGGCGCAAAACGGTTCTTTGTTGGGGTGGAGTTTTTTTTATTGTGGCGACGCTTTCTTGTGCCTTGGCTCCTCGTTATTCCGTGCTTTTAATGGCGCGGTTCTTTCAGGGTATGGGGATCTGCTTTATGGCTGTGCCAGGTTATGCGGCGATTCATGAATCCTATGAGCAGCGCGAGGCTATTAAAATTATTGCTCTTATGGGTAGCTTTGCTGTTTTAGCACCTGCTTTGGGTCCTTTGCTTGGTAGTTTAATTTTGCTGGAATTAAGCTGGCGCTGGATTTTTGGTTTTTTAGTGGGCTGGTCGCTCATCTCCGTCAGCTTTTTATTTTTATGGATGCCAGAGACCCTAGCTCCTCCACAACGTTCGCCGCTTCGTTGGCTGCAGGCTCTCAGAATTTATTGGGATATCGTTTTAAACAAGCGCTTTATGAAGTTGATGCTCGTGAATGGTTTGATTTTTTGTGGCTTTATTTGCTGGATAGTGATGGGGCCATTTTTAGTGATGTATTGGTTTAAACAAAGCGCGCTTTCTTTTGGCAGCTATCAAGCTTTGATTTTTGCCAGCTTAATCTTCGGTAATTATTGTTTAAAAAAACAGGTTGATCGCAAAGATCCCAGAAAGTTAATTCGTTTTGGCCTGGCACTTTGTCTTGCTGCGACTAGTTTTGCTGTTATATTTTATTATGTTGAGCCGAGCACAAGCTGGGGAATAATTTTAAGCTATGTGGTTTATGCCTTTGGTTCAGCTTTTACCTTTTCACCCTTGAATCGCCTAGCTATAGAGGCTTCAGAGCAGGGTATGGGCGCACGCATGGCTGTGTTTTCAATGCTAATGAGTGGCTTTGCTACCCTAAGCTCTGTGATGGGCTTGGTTTTTTATCAAGGAACGGCTCTTAGTTTTGCCTGGATCATTTTGGGAACTGTTGCTCTCGCTTGTGGAGTGGAACGGCTGCTTTGAGATCAAAGCCACTCGCTCCGAGCTTATTGAACGACGCTTTTCGATAGTCTCAGAGCGAGCGGCGATCATTTAATCTATAAAGTATTTTAAAAACCCTGGTTTTTCATTTAAACTCCTTTTTTTGTTAGAAGGAATTCAAAATGAAATTAAAAGCGCTTACTTGTATGACGATGTTCTTCCTTGCTTCCTCTGTTTTTGCTGCAAATGAAACTTTTACTTATAAAAACACCCGTGGTTCTGAATTAATCCTGCAATTTTCCTCTGATAACTCACTGACCGGCACCTTTACTACCGCAGTTGCTTCAAAAGAATGTCAGCAGGCAATTGGAATGAAAAGACCGATTAGCGGCTATACAGCCAAGAACGCTATTACCTTTAGTGTGAATTACCCAGAGTGTGGCTCAGTCGTTGCTTTTATCGGTAATATCGAAAATAATAAAATGCTGATTGATACCACAGCTCTTGTTGCTCACCCCTCCTCACAAATAGCTAAAGAAGGGCCTGGAGCGAGGATGATTAGCCACGATGTCTTTACTCGCATAGATGCATGAAGTTTTAAAATAGTAAAAAATTGGGTTCTAGATTTTCTTAGAACCCAAACTGCTTAACTCTGTGCGGTACAAAAATCATTTTTGTCATTCTGAAGCAGCTTTGCCATTCTCGTAGTGTTGTCATTCTGAGCGCAGCGAAGAATCTGTATCTCATTGATAATTCAGATCCTTCGCTTTGCTCAGGATGACAATTAAAAACATCATTAAATCAATACCTTAAATCCCACTCAGATTTTCTTAATATTTAGCTTATACAATAAGCATTAAATATAAAAATAATTATTTATTATACAAACCGAGGGGTTTTCTAAAATGAGTTTGACAAGACAGGCTTGTCCTGAAGAAAAGGCTAATGCTAGTGATAGTGATGAGGGCTATGTGAGTAGTGATGAGGAACCTATTCATCATGAAGATGAAGCTCTTCATCAGAATAATGAAGCTGCCAGCAGTGATAGCAGTGATAGCAGTGATGAAGAAGACGACGATACTGACGACTATCTTAGCAAAGTAAAGAAAAATTGGCGGGCGATTCGAGATCTTCCTGCAGGCGAACTGACTGAGGAAATTTGTATTGCGGCTATTCGGGAGAGTTGGCAGGCCGTAAAATATATTCCAGAAGATAAACTTTCCGATCGGATTTGTTTAGAAGTGGTTCGGCAGAAAGGAGAAGCACTTGGGAAGCTTCCCTTAAAAAGTCGAAATAAAGTAATTTGTCTTGCAGCCGTTTTACAAAATGGCTTGGCGCTTCAGGATGTTCCAGCAGCGGAGCGGACAGCAGAGCTTTGTCTTGCAGCCATTTCGCAAAATTGGCAGGCTTTGCAATATGTTCCAGCCGAGCATCAACAACAAGTCTATGATTTTCTTTCCCAAGTGAAACATCTCATTGTAGTGAATCCGGATGAGCTAGTTGATGCAGAAATACAAGTATCCTGGCAGGTTTATGCGAGCAAAGAAAAAAGAAACCAAAAAACACTTCTCGTCTACCCCGACAAGCTCGATGTTTTAATGCAAGATCTACATGCTTTAGGAAACCACCAGGTTTTTGAGCTGGTCCTGTTAGGAAATGGTAGTCAACGAGCGATGTCAGATATTGGCGGGATTGAGGCTAAAGATGTAATTGCGTGGTTAGAGAAATATCCAGAACTTACAAAAATTAAATTACTTTCTTGTTGGTCTGCTCATAAAACACAAGAGGCTCATTGTCCGGAAGAACAAAGAGCACTGAAAGAGGTATTAGAAGAGTCAAAAGAGAACAGGGATCCGCACTTCCAAGAAGCTCCTAAAGATTGTACTTTGGTATATATTTCAGGCAACCTAGCTGAACTAAATATACACCAACAGTCAAAATTGTTAAAAAGATCTAATCCAGTTTTTGTTTTTTATGAGGTAGCTGATTTAAAATATTTGGCGATCTTAGATCAAGACAAAAATAATAAAATTCACACTCGAATAAAGGAAATAAACGAGCAGCAGTTTCGGTTTTATTTAAGTAGTGAAAAACCACCTAAAATTCCAAGCAATAATTTCTATGTTGATCTCAAAGGAAATGAACAAAAAAGAAAACAATTGCTGTCAGATTTATTGGGTCTTGGCGGCTATGTCTCGAAAAAAGAGCCTTCTTATAAGAAATATAAAGAGACTCATCCTTCCGAGCAGAGTTGGAAAATGGAATGGAGAGAGGAGTATCAAGCTTACTTCAAGAAAAACTCCCTCATCAGAAATCTTCTTGAAGGCATTCAAGCCAAGGCTTTGCTTGCTCGAGCTATCTCCATTAAAGCCTACTATGGCGTGATGCATGTAGATTTGCAGCAGGGAGGCTTTCACAGTGCACCAGCAAATGTTTATACTAACCAGGAAGATTTTAGCTTTTTTGGTGAAAATATTAAGAGAAAAGAATTAAAAGCCATAAGAGAAAAATTCCAAAATAGCTTCAAAGCTGTCACAGTAACAGTGTCTAAAAAAGCAGGCTAGTCTACAAGCGAGACAAGTGATAGAAAGAGATATCAAAGGCTACCATCAACAAGCCTGTCCTGAGCGGTAGCACTCTTGTGTCAGTATGGTGCAAATATTGGAATAGGCAATAAGGCCGCTGAAACAGCTTTAGATTTAGCTATTTTTTCAGACCGCTTTGATTTGGTGAAAATACTAATTACCAAGGGGAAGGCTTATAAGAAGCCGCTCGATCAAGCTTTTGCTGCCCTCATAGCTAAAGATCAAATTCCCCTCGCTAGCCAAGTACTCAAATACCATCCTGATAGTTTAAGTCAAGAAAGCAAGAATAAATTATATATCCAGGTTTTTATTTTAAAATACAGGAAAATGATGAAAACGGACATTTGGGTAGAAGATAATATTCATTCTGGCCAAGATCTTATTTCCTATGCTTATAGCAAAAAGAAAGAGAAGAGAGAAGCGATCCGATCCACGCTTCTTGAATTAGGCTGGATAAAGAAAGAAAAAAAGCAGGCTTTACAACTTACCAAACAAGCTCCCCCTGGGTTTCAAAGCGCAGTGGAAAACTTTAATCAAGATCGGGAAAAAATGCTTCATTTAAAAGGTCTTTATAAAAATCAGGCAGGATTTTTTTCTCGAAATCGAAATGCCAGGAAGTTTTTTGAAGATCAACCGCCTTATGAAGTAGCCTTAGATCGTTTAATTCGAAAATCTGCTGAAAATCCAGCTAATACTGCTTCAAGAGTGCTGAATCTTGTGAATCGTCCTAAACGCAGTTAAGACTTGTCAAAATGATTTGTGAGAGACTTCAATTTTACTTTAGCTTCATCTTTTTTTCGGCTACTGTTCTAGCAACCTGATCAGCAGCCTCACGAACGGCAGGTTGGAAAAAATTAATAACCCGCGAGGCATTATCATGTTTCATGATTGTTGCTTTAGCAGTCTTAGAGAGAGCCTCTTGTTGTATTTTAGAGCCTGCTGATAATTTGTTGCTTGTCTCATTCGTGACCTTATCAATAGCAGCAAAGCCTTTTGATACCAGATCTTCCATTTTTTCTGCTGTCTTCGCTAACTTGGGTAGGGCTTTATCTGCAAGCTTATTTGCCTGCACGCCTAGCTTTTCTATATGTTTTTTGGCCTTTTTCTCAGACTGATTCATGTTATTCGCTTCTGCTTCTATTGTATCGATTAAAGAGGTTTCTTCCTCAATAGCCTTTTTTACAATTATTTTACTTTCCTCTGCTGCTTCATCAAGTTTCATCACGATCGAATCAAGGATGTTTCTTATACGCTCGTCAGCCTCAGCTAAGGCTTGTTGATCTGCTTCAAGCCGCTCTTCAACGAGATTTAAACTGCTAACCGCTACTGCTTCGAGATAAACGTGATCCCCAGCAGGTTCTTTATATTCTGTAACTAACATTTCTTGACCTGGCGGTGCTAAACGTTCTTTTTCATCTTCTATTTTTGATATCTTAGTGATGTTTTTTATGTCACCGATGACATTTTTTAAGTGGGTGACTATGCCAAGACCCCCAGCAAAAAATTCCTCTTGTAATTCAGAGCTGGTACTTGAAAAGCCAGGAGGTGATTTTAAGCTTTTTTTGAGATCTTGCTTAGCGACTCCTGCCCGCACTTCCTTTAAATAATTATCCATGAAAGGATTGTGTCTATCGGCTCGCTTCAGATCTTCTTCTGGACTAAACTGTTCAGGACCGACTTCATTGCTCAATCTGCCTAATAAGCGCCCCTTTAAGTTAAGTTCTTGAGGATTGTTAGGATCCGCTAAGATTTCTTGACAACTATTAGCTTGGCTAGCAAGCGCAGCTGTCAATTGCTCGCTTTGCTCGGAACTTAATTGCAGGCCAGCCAATTTAGCTTTTTCGTCTTCATTGAGTTTTGCTTCGTCTGAGACTAAAAGCTGAGCAAGATCCACTGCGGGGAAGGGAGCTCGAGTGACGATTTCACCATAGGCAACGATGGCAAATTCTCGCTTATTTCCTTGACCAATTAAGATAACAGAAATACCTTTTATATTTTGCAGCTGTTTTTGCAAAACAGCTAAAGAAGATACGGTATATAGTTTTTTGGGAATTGGTTTGCTAAGAGCAAAGGCAGCCATCGTGGCGTGCAAGATAATTTCAGTCACTAATTGATTGAGATTGCATTTTTTATTCGCTCCCCAGAATTTTTTTAGCATCTCATCAAATTCACTAGGGTCTTTAAAATTAGGGGCTGGAAATTTATTTTTACCATTAGCGCGTAATAAGAAATTAATACCAGTATAAAATTCACCGGTATAATTTCTAATAGCATTTAATTCCCCTAATTCGAAACCAGGGAATTGATTTCGGATGGCCTGCTTATTCAGGTCAGGATCAGAGCGGTAGACTGTTGTATTGTGTGCTAAGAAGGCTTCATATTTTTGAATATCTTCTGGCGTAAATTCAAACTGTTTCCAATCAGGGTGGTGTTTTAGTATCTCTGAGAGGTTATAAAAAGACTTACCTACTTTAACGATCATATCGTTATTAGCATCATAGTCCACTTCGATTTCTCTCCCGGCTTCCGCTTCTGTTAGTATTTTTTTAGCTAGTTCTTCTAATAAGCGCGTGTCTTCTGTTTTAAGCCTGGGACCCTGAATAATACGTTCATGCATAAACTTCTCCGCCTGTGTTATTATTGAACTTATTATTCAGTATAGTGCAAGATTAGAATTATGCCGGAATTAATTAAGTAATTGATTTATCATCAAAATTAAATTATTGCTGTCTGTGAATAGGCTTTATTTTAATTTAGGGCGAACAGCCTTCTCATCTGAGGCCTTAGCCCCAAGCTGTTTACTCTCCCAGTTCTGCCTTCGTTCTTCATAGCGACGATGATTGGGATGATCACGGAGATAAGCTTGCATCTCGGTCTCATGCTTTGCCATCCGATCGAGCGCTTTTATTTCTGCTTTCTTAAAGAGCTGATTATGACTATGAGCTCGATAGGCAATTTTACCCACTCTTTCCCCCGTGATTGCAACAGCAATAGGGATCGCGAGCGCTGGGACGAGTAAGGCTAAGCCGGTGAGCAGAGCTGTTTTCTGATATTGAATGATACTCTCAGGATCAGTGGCTGATTTTTTGATTTGAGCAGCTGTAAAAGTATATAAATCACTTACACTGTAGTTTTTACTCGGCAGACGTACATTCGCTAAACCAGTGACTTCTGGTGTTTCATTCATAACAGCTTGCAGACCTAAGCCGAGCTTCTGACTCCCTACTTCAATACCTGTTACTATACCGGGAGCAGCACCCACCGTAATACTAGCACTAGCGAGCTTAGCAGCGAAATCACCCCCGCCAATATGGGCGATAGGCGCAACTGAGACCGCCGCCGCTGCTTCGAGAGCAGAGCTGAGATAGAGAGCATTCTTTTTATCCTGTAAGCTAGTCATGATTTCACGATGATGATTGGCATAAGCCTGAATGTTGCCTTTCAATTGCGGAATCTCTGCTTCCAATTGCTGCTCTGTTTGGTTTTTTATACCTGTTTTTGCCATATAAACTAAAATACAGTCTAAGACAATTTGTGCATCTGTCGCATACTTCATCAGATCAGTTCGCGATTCTGCTTTTTGCATTGCTTCAATCGTTCTATTGAGAAATTGAACATCTTTCAGAATTTTTTCACGAGCAGCAGCATTGATTTCCAGAAGCTCAGGATCGATTTGCTTCCCAACAGAGTCAAGTTCTGTTAATTCCCCACAACTTTTTTCGATGATCGCACTGAAGTTAGTTAAATTATTTTTTAGTGTTTGAATGTTGTTTTTTTCAGTTTCTATTTGCTGCAAAAATTCTAGATATTCTGTTTGTTCAGGAGCTCTTTTGCGGGCAATAATCGCTTCGATTCTTTTAACCTCCTTATCAAATTTTTTAGCAGCTGCTTCGTTAGTCGGGAAAATATCAGCACCGGTTTTTTCTGCCAACTGTTGGTAAAATGCTCTTGTTGTTTCATGGCGAGAGTCATGATCATGTATCATGGCGACTTTAAAATGCGCATGGTAAATAGCGAGCGCTCTTACCGGATCAGCTTGAGGATGATGTTTTAAATAGTCTTGCATCTCATAATATGCTTCAGCGACGGTTTTCGTAACCGACACTCTTTTTCTATTAATAACAATATAACTAAATTCAAGGCCCGAAATTTTAAAATCTTGGGCGGCTATCTCGGCCTTGATTGCTGCAAGCTCAGCTTTTACCTGTCTTTCTAAAGCCTTATCTTCTGGCCTTGGCAACATAGCTTGACCCTCGTTAGAAATAATTGCTCTAACTTAGGTATAGCAGGCCTTGCTCAAAAATGAGGTTATTGCATACAAAAAATACAAATTATTGATTTTAAAGAACTTATTCTCGTCCTACATCGAGAGGTCTAGTACGCACCTTAAAAATAGGGACTTTTCACTAATTGATATAACAAAGCCCCTAAAGACCAATTTAATTCTTCATGACCAATCATATTGCTAACGATTAGCTGTTTTTCTTGAAGCTTGTAAGTTTCATATAACAACTGACTTAAATAAACTCCATTTGCACAATAGGTAGAGAGATATTGTTCAGCTTCCTGCGGATAAGCGACAACAAGCTCTTCCCAGGTTGTAGCACAGCTAGTCTGAATATGAGCAAGTAGATTTTCCTGACTTGGTTTTTGGGCCACGTCAAAGAAATTTTCCGTATGATAAGCGCCCGAATAAGCTACAAAATTTTTATTAGCAAGAGAAGGAAGCTCTTGTTGAACAGCATGCTGCTTAATTAGATCCACATATAAATTTTTGCAGCTTTCGAAATTGAAGTTGCCTTGCTGGGTAGAGTTCAAAGCATAATGCTTGGGATAGCAGCTTTCAGCGAGGGGCTGCATATTAATGTGATGAAGGGCTTCAGACAAGCCGAGGCCCAAAAAACTCTTGCTGTAAATTGTGTAAGCCTGTCCGCCAATGAAGAGTCGAAAATAATCTGACGAATTCGTATTCGCTAGGGTAGAAAAGGCAATTTCTATAGAAGAGCCGCCGACATCGATGCTGCCTTGAGTGATATCGACAGGACTATCAAAACTTTTTAAAAGATAATTGAGGTCTAACCAGCCAAAGAGCCCTTCTAAGTTTCCGGGGATGGTTTTTATTTCTCCAGGGATCAGGCTATAGTTATTTTTGATAAAAAGAGAAACTTGCTGATAAATAGCAGCCTGTTTTTCAGGCGCGATGAGTCGCATACCCGCTGTGCCATAGAGATTGATCCTAATCTTTGCAGGATCAAGCTGTTTTTTTTGCGCTTCCAGCAAGGCGTCTTCAATAAGCTTCTTAAGCGAGGATCCAGCTGCTTCCGGCATATTTTCATAGCTAGCAAGACCGGGTTTGCTACTTTCTGAAAAAAGCTCATGAATCACCGGAATATTAAATTGCATATAATATTCAAATAGATGTATTCTGGACCCCGTACTGCCTGCATCAATAATCATTGTGTAAGCGGGATTCTGTATGGGCTTGGCATGAATAGAAGAGCTTAAAAATAAACCAATAAAAAAATAAAAGACAACTTGTTTTATCATGATTCCTCGTCTTGATTTGATCGAATAGAAAAAAATCCTAACATGCAGTGAGTCGGAGAACAACAAAGATTGCTGGTTTGCCAAAAGTATGGGGTTTTCAAGGGCGTTTCTGTTTTCTCGGAGAAGGTTGTTTAGTCTATTTTTGCTGCAGCAGCTTGTTTTTGAATAATTGAAATTAAATGCTCAGCGATCTTGTCAAGCTCAATCATTCGATTAGTTGCACCCAGTGAATGAGCCACTCCAGCCATGCCAAAAACCACTGCACTTTGCTCGTCTTGCGTGAAAGTGTAAGCTTGTGCATTTTTCATATCTAACAAACCCAGCGCGCCATCGCTGCCCATGCCAGTTAATAAGATCCCGATGGCATGGTTAGCCGAAACTTTTGCAACTGATTTTAATAAAACAGTCGCTGAAGGATAAAAGCCCGATACCGGTAGGCCATGCGTTAATTTTGCATATAAGGCGCCGTGTTTACGGATAACTTCCAGATGATATTTATCCGGTGCAAAATAAATGGTTCCTGGAACCAATAATTCAAGATTTTCTGCTTCTTTCACACGGGGGCGCACATGTTTGTTGAGCCATTGGGTAAAACCCTGAATAAAACCCTGAGTCATATGTTGCACCACGACAATCGGCACAGGAAAGTCAGCAGCTAGGTTTGAAAAGATGGTTTTTAAAGCTTGGGGACCGCCTACAGAAGAACCAATTGCAATAATTTCAAAAGGCTCGGCTTTTAATTCTGGATGAACTGGAAGGCTAAGATTTTTTTTTGTTTTAGATGGAGCTTGAAAGCGTCTTTTAATTACTTTGATCTCGGCCATACTGCGAACTGTTTCCGTAATACGTTTTTTAAGCGTGAGAAAAGAAGTATTGGCCTGATCTGGCTTTTCAATCAGACAGAGTGCGCCAGCGGCTAAGGCTTTAAAAGAAGCGTTTAAAGCGGAATCATCCAAGCGCGAACTAATGATAATAATGGGGGTAGGATGCGAAGACATAATTAAACGTGTAGCTTCAAAGCCATCTAAAAGGGGCATCACCAGATCCATGGTAATGAGATCAGGTTTTAAAAGGGCTGTCAGCCGAACGGCCTCTTTGCCATTTGCGGCACAGCCAATCACTTGCATATCTTCTTCTGCTTCAAAGATTGATTTTAATAATAAGGTTTCTGTTTTAGAGTCATCAACGATTAGAATTTTAATCATGGCCTTATACCAATTGTGAAATAATCTCTAACAATTGACTGGACTCAAAATCACTTTTAACAATATAGGCATTGGCCCCAACTTCCATGCCGCGCTTTTTTTCATTATCACTGCCTAAAGAGGTGACGATAATGACAGGCATATTTTTGAGTTCAGGACTTTGCTTGACTCGCTCAGTCAAGCTAAAACCATCCATGATTGGCATGGAAACATCGGTAATTAATAAAGAAAATTTTTGTTTCTGTAACAGATCCCAAGCTTCTTTTCCATTAACCGCAACGGTAACTTGGTAATCTTTACTTTCGAGAGCATTTTTTTCTAAGGTGCGCGTGGTGATGGAATCATCGACGACTAAGATATGCGGTCTGTCAACAAGCTGCTTCTTTTCTTTCTGAAAATGTAGGCCCGTCGTAGTAAAATGCAACGCATTGCTAATGAGCTCACTCGGATTTAATACAATGATAACCTGACCACTACCTGCTAAGGTGCCGCCTACTACGCAAGGCACATTATTTAAAGGAGCTTTTAAGGGTTTAATGACAATTTCTCTTTCACCAATAATTTCGTCAACCATCAATGCCACCAGTTGCCGTCCTTTATGAATGACGACAAGCGAAAGCTGCTCTTTCGGTCCTAAGGCCGGAGGAACAAGATTGAGAATGGTTGCCAAAGAACGCAGGGCAACAGGATGCTCATCGAGAAGGATAGCTTGGCTGGCTTCAACATAAATCAGTTTGTCAATATCAAGCTTGATAACCCGTTCTACACTACTTGTTGGCAAGATAAACAAAAGATTGCCACAGCTGATTAAAAGCCCCCTTTCACTGCTCAGTGTTAAGGGTAGGCGTAGGGTGAAAGTCGTGCCCTGATTGACTTTAGTTTCAACTTTAATGTGACCTTTTAAATTATCTAGATTAGTTCGGACAACATCTAAGCCCACGCCGCGACCGGAAACGGCGGTCACAGTTTCTCTGGTTGAAAAGCCCGGATGAAAAATTAAATGAAGTATTTCATCTGGCTTCATCGTTTCTAATTCATTTTCCGTAACGATATTTTTTTGCAAGGCGACTGCAACCACTTTTTTAATATCGATTCCTTTTCCGTCATCGCTAATTTTAAATAAAATATGGTTTCCTTCTTGATCAATTTGAAGCTTGATTTTTCCCGTTTCATTTTTACCTTGCTCGCGCCGTAGCTCGGCTGTTTCAATCCCATGATCGATGGCATTGCGCAGAAGATGGAGCAGCGGGTCTTTTAAGCCTTCAAGAATTAACTTATCAATCTTGACTTCTTCTCCCTTGATTTCAAACTCAACTTTTTTACGAAGTTCCTGAGCCAAATCACGCACTGCTCGGGGTAGGGTGCAAGTCAGTGCTGCTGCCGGCACCAGACGTAAGAGGCGTATTTCTTCCTGCAAAGTATTATTTAAAACATTTAATTCATTAATATGAGGACGCATATTTTTTTGCATGTGATTGAGCGTATCAGTTAAATCAACAATAAAATCACTATTGCTTCCTAAATATTTTTGCAGGCTTTCTTTATTGAGCGCCTCACTCTGGCTAGAGATTGTGAGTAGGTTTTGATTCCAGGTATTACAAAATTGTCTTGCTTGTGTAGATAATTTAGCGAGTTCCTGATAATGATCATCAATGACCAGTTTACTAATTTGCATTTCTTCCATTAAGGCAGAAATGCGGTCAAGATGGGGCAGGGATACGCGAATGGTATCGGTTTCCAAACCCGCTTGATGAACAAGCTTTTTTTGAGTAGGCGCTTGAATATTTTCCTGAATGTCCGGTTGCGGGCTAGTTTGAGTTGCAGCTTGCAGGCGAGCGATTAAAGTATTGAAATCAAAATTTAGCGATTTTCTTTCCACAAAGGCCTGCATGGCTCCGCGCATGCCATCTACGGCATCAAGGCAAAGATCAACGCGGTCGGGTGTCAGCGCAATCATATTTTTCTGGATGCAGGAAAATAAAGATTCCAGTTGATGGGCGATGTCGGCAACCGTTTGGATATTAATACTTCGAGCGGTTCCTTTTATATTGTGAGCGGCTCTGAAAAGGCGCTCAATTTGTTTTGTGAAAGCTTCTCCGCTAGACTGCGATTTTTCCAAAATAAGCAAGGCATCGGTAATCACCTGCAGTTGTTCTTCTAGTTCAACTTGAAAGGTTTCGATCAGCTGTTTTAACAGAGCGGGATCTAGATCCATAAGTTGCTTCCCTATATTTTATAAATGTCTACCTGTTCCTTCAGATTATGCGAAATCAAGGATAGATTATTAATGGCTTCAGTCGTTTGTTTGACGCTCTCAACGAATTCCGAAGTCACCTGATTGATTTCATTCATGCCAGCTGTAATTTGTTCGATCCCAATGCTTTCTTGTCGAACAGCTGCTTCGATTTGCTGACTCGCTGTGGTTGTCTCTGAAATAACCTCACTCAAACTGCGAACAATGTCACCCGTTTGTTCAACAAGATTGGTACCGTAGTCAACACCTTTCGTTCCTTCTTCTGTGGCCATCACTGCTTTTTCAGTAGCATGTCGAATATCTTCTAAGATTTTTTGGACTTGGGTCGTGGATTGTTCTGACTGTTCCGCTAGGGTTTTAACTTCAGAGGCAACCACAGCAAAGCCTTTTCCAGCTTCTCCTGCTTTTGCAGCTTCAATCGAGGCATTTAAGGCTAACATTTTCGATTGTTGGGCCAGTCCGTTGACAACGGCGGTAATCTCCCCGACTTGCTGAGTTTTATTACTTAAATCCAAGATAGTTTGTGCAATGGTTTGAACCCTATCTTTGACATCTTTCATGCCGTTGATACTTTGTTCGACTGCTTCTAGTCCGCGTTGACCTTTTTCACGAGTGCGATCGGCTGCAGCTCCCAAGGCTTTCGCTTTTTCGATAGTCTGGGTCGAGCTTTTTTCGATTTCACCCAAGGAGGCAGTAATTTGATTAATGGAGGAAGCTTGTTCTGAAGCCCCTGAAGATTGGATATCAACTGAATGTTTGACTTCTTCTAGTGTCGATACCATATTATGACAAGCTTCAGTGATTTGCTTGGTCATCGCTGATAAATTTTCAGTCATCAAATTTAAATCATTGCCCAATCTTCCCATTTCATCTTCAGTTTTGTTGCTGAGTCGTTGTGTTAAATCACCGGCAGCTACTTTGGCGCTATGCTGACTAAATAAATGAGCCGTTTTAACAATGCGATCAAAAAGATCACGGGTGTGTGCTTCACTCTTTTTCAGCTCATTTTCACTTTTGAGAATGGATTCCTGCATTGCTTCCAGTGCTCTTAATAAGGTACCGGTCTCGTCTTTTGAAATCTTTTCAATTTTAAGCTTTCTTTCTCCAGCGGCGATTTTTTTCGCAATATCGATGGCATTATTGAGAGGATTCAAAATGCTGCTTGAGGTTATCCAAGCAATGAAGAAGGAAAAGAGTAGTACGCATAAGAGCATGCCGGATTCAATGCGCTTGATCATCGTAATATTAGAAATGATCGCTTGGGTCGATTTTTGTAATTGTTGAAATTGCTCATCAAAAAGACCGCCATGGCGATCACCATCTTCGCTTAGCGGTCCATCAATGAGGTCTAAAAATTGATTAGCTGTGGGAATAATTTCATTTTTTAAAATAGCTGCGGTATTTCCGGCCATGCTCGCATTAAAGACTTTTTCTTGTGCTGCTTTTGCTTGGCCAAGCAATAATTTAATGGCCTGCCATTTTTGAATAAAAGCCTGGTCTTTCCAGTTTTTAACAAAGTCATCCATTCTCAGCTGAAGCTGATTGAGATTATTCCAAGCTAGTAAAAAATCATGTTTTAGTTTCGGGTCATGAGTGAGCAGCCAGGTTTTTGCTATTTCATTGGCAGTCAAAAAATTAATATCTAGGTCATATAAAGTATCATGTGTAGGCAAGTCAGTTTCAATGGAATGACTGGTAAAATTATCAATCATTTGTATTTTTATTAAAATAATACTAAAGGAAACTAAAATAATAAGACTAATTGCGGCAAAACCCATCATCAAGCGGCCGCGTATGCCGAGGCGTGCTTGAGAGAGGACGGGTGCCGTATTGTTGATAGCTTCCATAAAATTCTCCTCAGCGCTTAAAAATTAGATTTTGTAGACATCAACATTTTCCTTCAGGTTTTTGGCAATACCTGAAAGATGAGAGACGGCCTCTGTGGTTTGTTTGACGCTTTCGACAAAAGAAGTTGTCACTTGATTGATTTCATTCATGCCTGTCGTGATTTGCTCAATGCCGACACTTTCTTGTCGAACAGCTGCTTCTATTTGTTGCGTTGCAATAGTTGCTTCATGAATGACCTCACTGAGGCTACGAACAATGTCGCCGGTTTGTTCTACTAAACCCGTACCCTGATCGACGCCTTTTGTTCCTTCTTCTGTGGCCATGACCGCTTTTTCGGTAGCATGTCGAATATCTTCGATGATCTTTTGGACTTGAGTGGTAGACTGCTCAGATTGCTCAGCCAAATTTTTCACTTCTTCGGCAACAACTGCAAAACCTTTGCCTGCTTCTCCGGCTTTAGCGGCTTCTATCGAGGCATTTAAGGCTAACATTTTTGATTGTTGAGCCAAGGAGTTGACAACGCTAGTGATTTCTCCGATTTGCTGCGTTTTATTGCTTAAGGCAAGAATGGTTTGGGCAATCATTTGTACTTTTTCACGAACCGTTTTCATGCCTGCGATACTTTGTTCAACAGCATCAAGCCCCAATTCACCTTTCTCCTGGGTTCGTTGAGCGGCCTCACCAAGGGTTTTGGTTTTATCCAAGGTTTGTGTCGAGCTTTTTTCTATTTCAGCAAGAGAGGCAGTGATTTGATTGATTGAAGAGGCCTGTTCTGAGGCGCCGGATGATTGGGTGTCAACCGAATGTCGTAATTCATCCAGTGTACTGACAATGTGATGACAGCCTTCTGTAATCTGCTTGGTGATATTAGCGAGACTGTCTGTCATCGTATTTAAATCTTCACCTAAAAGACCCAATTCATCTTTACTTGAAACGGTAATGCGTTGGGTCAGGTCACCTGCGGCAATGAGGTTACTTTGCTGCCGAAAGGTGCCCACGTATTTTAATAGCCCACGCGTGGTATAAAAGGCAATGATCACGCAAAGAAGAGTGCTCACGCCTAAAAGAAAATATTCAATGAGACTAATATCATTTAGATTATTGAGAATGATGACTCCACTTTGATCATTTTTACTGCTTAGATGATCAAAAATACCGCCTACTCGATTACCCTCTGCGTTCAGTGGGCCATCTAAGATATCAAAGATCTGATTGATGAGAGGCATTTCTTCTGAAAAATATAGATTTTTAGCGGCAGCAGGATCCGGAATGCTTAGTACTTTTTCTTGTGTTGCTTTTAATTGAGGGAGTAGAAGTTTTACTTTCTGCCAGCCTTTAGCAAAATCGCCGGTATCCCCTGTTTGGGCGAATTGATCGAGGATAACAGCATTATTTTGAATGTTATTCCAAGCATCATTTAAATCGATTTTAAATTGCTTATTCTGAGTGAGTAACCAGGCTTGCATAGAGAGCGTGGCTTGCTTAATCTGTAGCCCTAAATCATAGGAAGTCGCACTGGCCGGGTAGTTATCATGAATGACATGATCTGCAAAATGTCTTACCTCGGTTACTTTCACTAAAACGAGAGCAATAGACAGAATTAAAATCAAGGCAATCACGCCAAAACCAATAAACAGACGACCTCGTATGCCAAGGGATTGATGGCGAGGATCTTGAAAAGCAAGTGCTTTTTTAAATTGAGTGATGCTTGACGTTTTCATTGTTCTTCCTCCTATGATGCGCGATCTTCAATTCAGTTAAGATAAAATACTCCCGACTTGTAATAGAATGTCTGCCACAATAGCCTCGATGTTCAGCAGGGCGACACTGCCTTTCTGATGCAAACCTGAAAGATATTCTGGTTTAATATTTCCTTCAGAGGGAAGGGCAGCATCTACAATACTGGGGTCATAATGGCAACTACCCTCAATGCGGTCTGCTAGAATACCAATTGTCATTTTGTTGCCTGTGGCAATCAGGATAGAAAGATCTTTTTCATATTCCGCGGGTTGAATATGAAAAAGACTTTTTAAATCCAACACAGCTAATAAAGATCCGCGATGATTGATTACGCCGGCTATAAATTCAGGTACCCGAGGAACCTGAGTCAGCTGAAGATGAGGCAGGACTTCTTTGGCCTGTCTAAAAGGTAGGCCATAGTGTTCCTGTCCGAGGCGAAAACAAATGTAGGCATCCACCTCCTGTTGTTGAATGCTTTCCACTATAGGGCGGGCTAGTCTTGCGGCGCGTTCATGTAAAATTTTTAATTCATTTTCCTTTTGAGGAAGAAAATCAAAGAGTGAAAAAGGCTGACTTACTTTATTTTTAGTTTTCATGATGATTTCCTTTTTTCGTCACTATTTAGTTCTATCTCATGTTCTAAAATTTCGACCAATCTTCCATAATTTAAACTCTCTACGCCGGAAACCGGATGACTCGGCGTTTGTGTTTGAGCAATGTGAAGAGCGTTCTTCAAACATTTAGAACCAGCTTGTAATTTTTTATTTCTCAATAATAAAAGACCTAACTGAAAATGAGCAAACACAAAGGTATGATCAAGGAAGATAGCTTTTTTCAGAGCGGCTTCTGCCGCTTCAATGCGATTCAGTTCAAGCAAAATCATGGCTTGTATTAAATAAGTATTTTTATTGGCCTTATCAACGGAGAGACTTTTTTCGCAGGTGTGAGCAGCTTGATCTAATTTGCCAAGATTAGCCCAGGCGGTGGCTTCCGCATTCAACAGAAAAACCGGTTTTTTCTCATTTCTCCCCGCGTAGTTTAAGATGTCCTGCCATTTACTTTCAGCCAATAATTGATGAACAGTTCGCTCATCAATGAAAAGCGGATGCTTTGGTTTCTGTGGGCGGGGCTTGTGAAGAAAAGCTTCCGCCGGCAAGCGCAGGGATGTTGCTGAAATAATTTCCTGGGGTGGTTCGGGCGTCATCCTGACCGGAGCTTCCTGTCGTGAAAATAAGGCGGTTGAATGAGGTATGGCGCTTAAATGACTATCTTTTATATTAATCGGATCAGAGGCGCCTAAGAGTAAATAGCCCTCCTTAATGAGGCAGGCGCTAAATTTTTTCATCAATAAGTTAATTCGCTCACTATCAAAATAAATTAATACATTACGGCATAAGATCAGATCCTGAGCATTGGTGCCATTCGAAATGGAAGGAAAGTTGTCATCATTCAAGTTGAGATAAAAGAAATTCACTAAACTGCTTAAGCTAGAGGAGATCAGATATTCATTATTTACTTTTGTAAAATATTTATTTTTATAATAGGGGCTAATAGAGCGCATCGACCATTCTTTGTAGCGCCCAACCACAGCCCGATGTAAAACCTGTGTATTAATATCGGTGCCCAAAAGCTGAATGGTCCAGGCAGAGAGGTCCGGCAAGAGTTCATGAAGAAAGATAGCGATCGTAAAGAGTTCTTCACCCGAAGCACAGCCAGCACTCCAAATGCGTAAATTGAGATTATTTTGTTTTCGTTTCTCCAAAATAATTTGGGGCAAAATCTGCTTTTCTAGTAAATCCATCTGTGTTTTATCACGAAAGAAATAGGTTTCACCAATAGTAATGCCTAAGACCAGGTGTTCCAATAAGGGTGAATTAGTCGAACAAGAAGTGAGTAGTTGGAAATATTCCTCAGGTTGATAATTAAATTTATGACAAGCAGCTAAAATAGTTTTTTGTAAGTCTTTTAGCTGATGTGGATGAATGATAATACCCAAGCGATTACGAATGAAGTTAATGAAACGATTTTCATTAATAGCCAACTTGGGTTTTGCTAATTGAGTTGGACTGTTGATATTCATAGCGTTTCACCTTGAGCGGTTTTTTTCCGCTTCACTGTCTGCTTATTTAATTCTGGAGTAAGCTTAAAAAGCCTTTTTACATTTAAAATAAAGCTTAATTGCTTATCGATGGCGACGGAGCCAAGAAAAGGGCTAGACTGGAATTGTTTCTGCATCTGCAAGCTCTCCGCTGCTAAGTCAGCGAGCCCCAGAACCTGATCAACAATTAAGGCTAAATTATCCTGATCATTGACACAGAGTATAAGCGGTGCATCTAAAGAATAAGGCTGATCCCGTTCATAACCCAAGCGCACGCCAAGATCGATAACGGGGATGCTTTTGCCGGCGAAGTTTAAAAGACCAACAATATCAGGCGGGCTATGCGGAATAGCCTCAAGCATCATGAGAGGCAAGATTTTTTGAACCTGATCAAGCGGAAGACAGAGATGAGTCTGCTTGATGAGCAGACGAAGCACCTGGCTTGGGGTAGAAGGCAACATTTTTTGCATGCAAACTCTCCCTGTCTTTCCTTTTAGACGAGCGCCATTAATTTTTCCTTATCAAGTAAACTAGTCATTTTTTCAGGATCAACTGGTTTACCTAAATAAAATCCCTGTCCTTGCGAGCAATGATTAAGAATTAAAAATTGATATTGTCTTTCGTTTTCAATGCCTTCTGCAATGACATTCAGACTTAAATTAAGGCCGAGATGAATTAAGGCTTTCACAATAATATTGGCATTATGATTGATTTCGAGATCTCGAATAAATGATTTATCAATTTTTAAGGAGCTCACTGGCAGGTTTTTAAGATACCCCAGTGAAGAATAGCCCGTTCCAAAATCATCAATTGAAATCGTAATCCCCTGTTTGGAAAGCTCAAGCAGAATTTGCTGTGAATGTAAAACATGTGTCATTAAAGTACTTTCGGTAATTTCCAATTCTAATAATTGAGCCGGCAGCCCCGTTTTTTCAAGAATAGTAGCGATCATTTGAGGCAAGTTTTTCTGAAGTAATTGTCGAGAGGAAAGATTAACCATTAATTTGAATTGCTTATGGCCTCGTGCATACCATTCTGCTCCTTGTTTACAAACATTTTCTAACAATTGTTCTCCAATGAGGGTGATTAATCCGCTTTCTTCAGCGAGTGGAATAAATTTATCAGGTAAGACCAGACCCAGTTCGGGATTTTTCCAGCGCAGCAGAGACTCTATCCCAGCAATCTTTTTTGTTTTTAGATCATAAATAGGTTGATAGCTAACAAATAATTCTTTTTTGTCAATGGCATTTTTGAGCGCATTTTCTAAAATCAGTCGTTGATTATGTCTCTTATCCAGTTCCCGTGTATAAAATTGATAATTGTTTCGCCCCAATTCCTTGGCATGATACATGGCAATATCTGCTTTTTGGACGATTGTATCTGCAGAAACTTCCAATGAAGGAAAGCAGGCAATGCCAATGCTGCAGCTAATATGGATTTCCTGCTCAGTAATTTTATAAGGCGGTTTCAGGACCTCAATTATTTTTTGGGCGACGAGTGCCGCTGTTTCTGGCATATTTAAATGAGGTAGAATAATAGCAAATTCATCACCGCCGAGACGTGCTAAAATATCATCGCTTCTAATGCAGGCGGCAATTCGACTGGCAACCTCTCGTAAAATAAAATCACCGATATGATGACCTAGACTATCGTTAATTCGCTTGAAATGATCAATATCGATAAATAACAAAGCGAGCGGTTGATTGTGCTGATTAGCGTATTCCATTTTTTCTATTATTTTTTTATCGAACTCTAGACGATTATAAATATGGGTGACAGGATCAATAGAGGATAAAACACGTAGTTTTTTAGTCGTAGCACACAATTGTTGGCGCATGTCCGAAATTCTTTGCATGGCTTTAATTTTGGCAGCCAAGGTCAGTTCGCTAAAGGGTTTTGCCAAATAATCATCTCCGCCGGCATTGATTCCTTTGGCAATATGTTCGTCATCGACGGCAGAGCTTAAGAAAATAATGGGAATCCAGTCTTCAGTATTGTATTCACGCAGTTTTTTAGCGCATTCAAAGCCATCCATGCCATCCATAAACACATCGAGAATAACTAAATCCGGCCTTTGTTGTTTGAAAAAAAGAACCGCTTCTTCGCCATTATTGGCAGAAACAACCTCATGACCCAGTTTAATTAAGGCATTAACAAGTATGGCTAGGTTGGTTTTTGAATCGTCGGCGACAAGAATTTTCATGCCTCACCCCTGTCTAATAATTCATTATAGATCCAATTAGAGGAAACAAGCGGGTGAGTCAAAAATTATAAGTCGATTATGTAAAAAATAATATCAATTTTTAATTAACGGTCAAAAAATATCTATCCTGGAGGGGTTTTAAGATTAAAAAATTAAACCAAATTATATCCATAAAAATATTAAATGAACCATTAAAGGACAAATTTCCCCTCGATTACCCGCTTGTTAATCTTATATTTTCACGGCTTGTTAAAATAAGCTAAGAGAGATAAAAATTCATTTATTAAAAATCAATAACTTATAGGGGGCTCTTATGAATAAAGACACCTTAAAAGGTAATTGGACTCAATTAAAAGGAAAAATCAAACAGAAATGGGGAAAACTAACAGATAATGATGTGACTCAAATCAATGGTTCTTATGAAGAGTTAGAAGGTAAGTTACAAACGTTATATGGTATTCAAAGAGAAGAAGCCGAAAAAAATATTAAAGCTTTTTTGAAACAGGAAGGTTTTGAAGAACGAGAAACAGAAAGAACAGCTCGATAATAAGTAATATTATTGGGAGGACTTATGCTAGGCTGGATTATTACTTTTCTTATTCTGGCAATTGTCGCGGGTTTATTAGGTTTTTCAGGCGTAGCTATTATATCGATTGAAATTGCCAGAACGATATTTTTTATTTTTCTTATCTTTTTTATTCTATCCATCTTTTTGGAACTCTTGTCGAGAAGTCGCTTACCCTAATTTAGGACAAGAGCAGGGTAGCCAAAAAGCCTAAAGAGGAGGGAGATCCTATGAGAGAAACATGCAGTACACATGGAGCCTGCGAAAACACTACCTGTAATTGTAAAGATTCTTGTAATTGTAAAGGTAGCTGTAATTGTAAAGGTCCCTGCAATTGCAAAAGGTCTCGAGGCTGTTTCTATTGGCCTGCTGTAATTGTGGCCGCCTTAATCGGTGTCGGTTTGAGTTTTTTATGTACTTTACTAGGCCTTGCTTTTGGCTTTACTGCTTTTTCAACAGATTCTCTAGGAGCAACAGTCTTTAGTATAGGTGGTTTTATTGGCCTTGTTGTCTTGGTCATTATTTCGATGTTTATAGTAGGCTGGATTGCGGGTTTTCTCGGAAGACCGTTTTGTGTGAAAAAATGTTATGGTGAATTGTATGGTTTAACAGCTTGGTGTTTAACCTTGATCTTAAGTATCCTACTAGCCGCTTCCAGTGAAAAATTAATTGCTCATACCAGCTATCTCGTCAATAAAAATATTACGCCGATTGTTTTTACAGTAAGCACTGAGAAAATGACAGATAAGGTGATTGTGATAAAAAATAATAATCAGGGAAGGCTTGCAAAAACCAATATGGATGCTTTAGCCATGTCTAGCTTTGTCACCTTTTTTCTATTTTTCATTGGTGCCTTAGCCAGTAGCTTTGGTGGGAGATGCGCCCTACATTGCAACAGCTGGTGCGATAAAACAGGAACAGGCTCTTGTTGTTAAAAGTAGTTCCACGTTTAGCTAAACGTCTTCGTTCGCAAAGAGCAAAGACGTTTACTTTTGGCAAGCCTAGCGAGGGGCCTGATAGCCGCCCAGCAAGCCCTGTTTCGATAAAACAATTTGCCATAATTGCAAGTTTCTTGCTCGAAAAGCCCCGGCTGAAGATAAAAGATAGAAAATCCACATCCGAAAGAAACGCTCATCATAATGAGATTTTATCCTGTCCCAATGTTCAGTAAAATTATGATACCAAGCCATCAAAGTTTTATCATAATCTGCGCCAAAATTATGCCAGTCTTCCATGATGAATAGTCCTTCCATGGCCTGACCGATTTGTGTAATCGAGGGAATCACGCCGTTTGGAAAAATATATTTGGTTATCCAGGCATTGGCCGTATAGTAGGTCTTATTGTTTCCGATAGTATGTAATAAAAAAATACCTTCCTCGCTTAGATTTTGATGAGCAATTTCCATATAACGGCGATAATTGTGATAGCCGACATGCTCAAACATACCGATAGAAACAATACGATCAAAGCTGCTCTTCAATTCCCGATAATCCTGATAATAAATCTGAACGGGTAGACCTTTACAATAGTCTTCTGCATAGAGCGCCTGATTCTGTGAAATCGTTAAGCCGACGACGCTGACACCATAATTTTCTGCTGCATATTTTGCAAAACCTCCCCAGCCGCAGCCAATATCCAATACCCGAAGACCGGGCTTGAGCTGTAATTTTTGACAAATCAGTTCCAGTTTCGCTTTTTGGGCTTCTTCCAAAGAAGTGGCTGTTCGCCAGTAGCCACAACTATAAATCATACGGCTATCTAACATGGCATGAAAAAGCTCATTACCCAAATTGTAATGTCTTTCTCCTACCTCAAAAGACCGAGTTTTAGTTTGTAGATTCAGCAGCCTGGATAAGATAACACGAAGAAGCACGCCTATATTATGGCTGACTTGATTCTCTATATCCGATCTTGCAATTCGTTCGAAAAAAACATCGAGACGTTCACAATCCCACCAGCCATCCATATAGGCTTCTCCCACCCCTAAAATACCCTCGTGGAGGGCGCGAGAGTAAAATTGATCCTGATGAATCCGCAGATCCCAAGGGTGGTCGCCGTTCGGGGTAATGTTGATGGGTTTGAGCAGTTTTTCAATGAACCGCTTATCTGACCTGACTGACATAAAACCGTCCTGTTTATCTAAATTATCTTATTATATTACAGCTTCTTGGAGGCTAAGCCAAAAAAACTCGATATTTGCTTGCTAACTACCATTATGTCTTGACAGGATTATAGCCCTCAAGCAAAATTCCCGCCTGATTTTATGTTTTGGACGATTTTAATTCATGGGAGGGGTTCCCGAGCGGCCAAAGGGATCAGACTGTAAATCTGACGGCTTACGCC
>CAYXNR010000033.1:0-24160 GCA_964466595.1 uncultured Coxiellaceae bacterium
CCACTTCAGGGCAGATCCCTACACATTACGCACCCGTCCGCCACTCGCCACCCATATGTATTGCTACATACTGTGCTGCCGTTCGACTTGCATGTGTTAGGCATGCCGCCAGCGTTCAATCTGAGCCATGATCAAACTCTTCACTTTTTAATCTAAACTGAAAGACCCTATTCGGATCCCCAGTCTCAGGGCCCACACATCATCATTCATATTGTTAAAGAGCAGTTATTACATTTACATCAGGTGAATGCGGATTCTACAGATCTTTTTCACAGAGTCAACAGGTGAATACAAATTTTTTCTAGATTTTTGTATTTATTTTCAAATAACTATTTCAGCCGCTATTTTTGCTCGAATCGTGAGGCAAGGAGCCTTATAAAACGGCGTTTTCCGACCTGAACAACCCGGGCTTCTGAACTATGACTCACTAGTAAACTCTTATCAAACACCTTTTCGCCGTCGATGCGGACAGCGCCCTGCTCTATTAAACGAGAGGCAGCAGAGCTGCTTTCTGCTAGGCCAAAGGTTTTGAGTAAATGTCCAATTAACAGCCCTTTTTCATTGGCCGGCAAATGAACTTCGGGCAAGTCCTCGGGTATAGCGCCCTCACGAAAACGGGCAATAAAAGCAGCATGTGCTTTTTGTGCCTGCTCGCGAGTATAAAAACGCTCAACCAGCTCTTCGCCAAGCAAGAACTTCATATCCCGGGGATTAGCACCGGCTTCTACCTCTGCTCGAAAGCGTTGAATTTCCGAGAGCCCACGAAAACTCAGTAATTCGAAATAAAGCCACATGGTTTCATCGGAAAGCGACATGACTTTGCCAAAAATTTGATCCGGCGCTTCATCAATACCGATATAATTTCCTAGGGACTTCGACATCTTCTTCACGCCATCCAAGCCCGGCAAGAGTGGAAGCATCAGCACGACCTGGGGTGCTTGACCATAGTGTTTTTGTAACTCTCGCCCCATTAAGAGATTAAACTTTTGATCGGTACCGCCGAGTTCAATATCGCTCTGCAAGACCACCGAATCATAGCCTTGCAATAGGGGATAGAGAAATTCGTGAATAGCAAGGGGCTGGTTGCTCGTAAAGCGCTTATTAAAATCATCTCTTTCTAACATACGAGCAACGGTATGGGTTGCTGCGAGCTTAATTAAATCTACGGCGGTCAGTTTGTTATTCCATTCTGAATTAAAAGTCACCTGTGTTTTTTCAGGATCGAGGATTTTAAAAACTTGTTTTTTATAGGTAGCCGCATTAGCTACGACCTCTTCCCGAGTCAAAGGCGGTCGAGTTTCATTTTTACCAGAAGGATCGCCAATCATGCCGGTAAAATCGCCAATCAGAAAAATGACCTCGTGGCCTAAGTCTTGAAATTGGCGCAGCTTATTTAATAAAACAGTATGGCCAAGATGAAGATCGGGAGCGGTTGGATCAAAGCCGGCTTTAATACGTAAGGGCTTGCCTCGCTTGAGGCGCTCTGTTAATTCCTCTTCCAGCAGGATTTCTTCCGTGCCGCGACGGATGAGGGCTAGGGCTTCTTTTAAAGAGCTCATAAAGATTTGAACCTTATTTTTTTGTACAAATATTATGGCAGGAAGGAAGGGAGATGCAAGGAAAGGAAAGGAGAAAAACAATTCTCCTTCCTAAATATAAGGAGGTCAATAAACTAAGCAGCGCTCCCTCCAGAAAAAATCTGAGTCGTTCTTAATGGGGTCTGGGGATGGGCGAAGCTGCGAATTCTAGCACGCTCATCACCTTTTGATGAATATCCTCGTAATCAGCATGGGTGAGCCTTCTTGGACCCAATTCTTTTTGTCTATGATGGATACCTTCAATGATTTGATCGACATAGAAAGCAATGTTTCTTCTTAATTCGGGCTCGGGCTTGGCATCTTCTATTTTCATCGGTTGACGGTTGAAGGGATTGAAGGATTTGATTTCAGGTCTACCCGTATATGGATTAATGAGCGGTCTATCGTCAGGATCTAGTAATTCTTGTTGTAAAGCTTCTAGAACAGCTGCACGCTCACAAACTTGGTGTGTGTCAGGCAGGCGAACAGGGTTGTCCATAATCTTAAAAAGCAAGGCACACCGAAAGATCTCAGGAATTAAATCTTCAGGAAAGTTCACCGCACTAAGACGTCGACTCGGACTGGCAAGCGGTAACGAAGCTGCTGCAGCTTGACCTCTCTGCGGTTGAGAAAAAAACAGGTAGGGATTGGGAAGGGACAGAAAATGAAAATTCGACCTCCTGATTGAAAATAAGGCTATGGCCATGTTGCCAACCCGATTGATGCCATAAATTCCTGAGGCAATTTGCTGCTGTAGCTTTAACATAATAACTTCCTTATGATTATGGTAACTCTTAGGCAACAGCATCCTCCCCAGAAAAGAGGAGGATGGTTGATTTACTCTTAGCGCCTTGAAGCAGGTGTGGCTTGCACTTCGAGCTTATTCATGACAGCTTGATGGATCACTTCGTAGTCAGCGCGAGAGAGCTTGGTCGAACCGAGGTCTTTTTGTTTATCATGAACCCTTTCTACGACCTGATCGACATAGAGAGCAATTTTATTTCTTAATTCGAGTTCTGGTTTCGCATCTTCTATTTTCATCGCTTGACGATTAAAAGGATTTTCTGGTTTGTGAGTCAAAGCAGCTAAAACAGCCTTTCCATCGCAAATTTGATTTGTGGTGGGTAGACGGACAGGATTGTCCATCACTGTTGACAGCAATTCGCATTTAAAGGCTTCAGGAATTAAATCATCAGGAAATTTGACTGCATGTAGCCTTTGATCGTTGGTAGGCGCTTGTGAAGGAGATAGCGGCTTTTTTCTATTATAGTAACTTGGAGCAAAAATTTGCTGTGGTTTAGGTGGCTGAGGCAAGGGAGGCTGAACCTTGAGAGAAAAGTTTTGTCGAAAAGGAGAAAGCTCGTGGCTGGGATGCAAAAGAGCTTCAGTTACTCCTTTCTCTAAGCGACGACTTGCAACTAGGGCTTCAGCAAGTTGAGCAGCAGCGAGCGTGACTGCTAGCTGGGCTAGGGTTTCTGTAGCAACTACAAACTGAGAATAGTAATTCACTAAGAAAGTATGGAAAAGAATCAAGGTGGTGAACTGATTAAATTTTTCTTTATACAATACAGGCCTGAAAGCAGGCTGAGGGCGTTCTATAGGAGAAAGCTCGAAACTGCGAGGTAAACTTAATTCATCGAGAATAAAAGCAGTTGATTTACGAGTTTGTAACGAAGGACGCGGTCGAGGACGAGTAAGCTGTTGCAGGCTAGCAAGTTTGAGGGGAGAATAAGACTTCTTTGATTTATCTTCACGAGACGGTCTTCGTAACATAAAAACGCACTCCTCTTTTTGGAATTATTTTTACATCATGTAATATTTTATCGAAATCTTATTTAAAAAGCACTAAAAACTTATTGTTTTAAGTGTAGGGGCACGCGGCACTCGCGCTAGACCTGGCTATACTGGGTGCGCCCGGCTAGCCATCGGCTAAGCAGCTGATCGACTTGCTCGGGATAGTTCAGCAAGAAGGAAGATGCAGCTTCTGCGATAGTAGGCAATAATTCTTTATCTCGCACTAATTCAGCAATTTTGAAAATAATATCCCCTGTTTGTCGGGTACCTAAGACATCGCCGGGGCCACGTAATTGCAAATCTTGCTCAGCTATCTGAAAACCATCTTGGGTGCTGCGAATGGCAGCCAAGCGTTTATTCGCTAAAAGAGATAAGGGTGCTTGATAGAGGAGAAGACAATGGCTCTCTACGCTGCCGCGACCGACTCGGCCTCTCAATTGATGGAGTTGGGATAAGCCTAAACGTTCGGCATTTTCAATAATCATCAGGCTTGCGTTCGGAACATCGACACCTACTTCAATCACTGTGGTGGCGACGAGTAAAGCAAGTTTTTGTTCTTTAAAAGCTTGCATGACTTGCTCTTTTTCTTCTGCTTTCATCCGTCCATGTACTAAACCTATTTTCAATTCTGGTAAAAGTTGACGAAAAACCTGAGCCGTTTTTTCGGCGGCTTGGCAGTCCAAGACTTCAGACTCTTCAATTAGGGGACAAACCCAATAAGCTTGCCGGCCAGCTTGGCATGCACGTCGCAGCTGCGCCACGACCTCAGCACGACGTTGATTTGAAATCACGCTGGTTTGAATAGGTAGTCGGCCCTTGGGTAACTCATCGATCACCGAACAATCTAAATCGGCATAGAAACTCATTGCCAGGGTTCGGGGAATAGGCGTTGCTGTCATGATTAATTGATGGGGAAGCGTCTGATCCCTCATTCCTTTTTCACGAAACAGGGCACGCTGGTGCACACCGAAGCGATGTTGTTCATCGACGACAAGCAGGACAAGTTTGGAATACACTACTTCTTTTTGAAATAAAGCATGTGTCCCGATCACAAGTTGTGCCTGCCCCTCAGCAAGGGCCGCGAGCGTGTCACGACGTTCTTTTGTTTTTAACTGTCCTGAGAGAAAAGCTATTTTCACCCCCAAAGGTTCAAGCCAGTGCTTAAACACACGATGATGTTGTTCTGCTAAGAGCTCTGTTGGCGCCATCAGCGCTGCTTGATAACCATTTTCAATGGCTCGCAAAATCGCGAGGGCTGCTACCACTGTTTTACCCGAGCCCACATCGCCCTGAACTAAGCGAAGCATGGGTTGTGAGCGCTCAAGATCTTGTGCAATTTCCTGACTAACCCGCCTTTGGGCTGGCGTTAATTCAAAAGGCAGGCTTTGAATAAAATACTTGCTCTGTTTTTCTACTGTGGGGAGGGCTTTTGCAAGCTGCAGCTTCAGCCTTTGCTTCAATTTTAATAAGCCCAAACGATGGGCTAAGAGTTCTTCAAAAACCAAACGCTCACGAGCAAGGTGTTTCCCTTCTAGCAGACTAGCAAGCGAGACCTCGAGAGGCGGGCGGTGAACCAAAAAAAGTGCATCACGTAGTGAGGGATAGTGATATTGCTGCAAAAGTTTCTCGGGTAATAACTCTGAGATCACTGCTTTACTATCTAATAAACTGAGAGCCTGTTGCATCAATTTTTGCCAGGTCTTTTGTGTTAAGCCTTCCGTGCTAGGATAAACAGCTGTGTAGACGGGCTCGAAGGGGGGCAGACTGTCTTTCACCAGCTGCCATTCAGGATGAACCATTTCCAAACCGCTTCTGCTTACGCTTAGCTCACCAAAGCACAGTAGACGCGCACCGACTGTCATTATTTTCTGCTGCTGCGGATAGGCGTGAAAGAAACGCAAATGTAAGCGACGAGTTCCATCCCGCAGCTCACAGAGCAAGCGAGTTTTTCCGGATTGCGGAAAAGAGACTGATTCTAATACGCCTTGGATGAACACTCGCTGACCTACTCTCGCTTCCGCAAGTGCTGTAATGTGGCTGCGATCTTCATAACGAAAAGGCAAATGTAATAAAAGATCTTGAATGGTGAAAATACCTAAACGCTCGAGTTTCTCTTGTATTGCTTTCCCTACGCCACGTAGCTGTAAACAGGAAAGATGATTTAAGTTCACGCGCAAGACGACCTCCTTTCGCATTTTTAATATATCACACTGTAAAAGACAGGTTTGACAACAAAATAGATAATCAGTAAATTGCAAGAAACACAAAGCCGGGGTGGCGGAATTGGTAGACGCGCCAGCTTCAGGTGTTGGTGAGGGAAACCTCGTGGAGGTTCAAGTCCTCTCCTCGGTAGTTTAAGCTAGGCAGCTGTCAGTGAATTTCATCAAACTCAGATTTAATCACTTCAAAAGGATGCCGCAAAATAATCGCTGCTTGTCGATCGGGTCCTGTCGATATCATATCAATCGGCACGCCACTTAAGGCTTCAATTCTTAATAAATATTTTTGTGCATTCATCGGTAATTCGGAAAAGGTGGTGATTCCTACAGTAGACTCCTGCCAACCTGGCCAATCCTCGTAAATTGGTTCACAGTGCATCAAGGCTTCTATTTCCAAGGGCGGCAGATCCAGCTTTTTATCTCCTAAGCGATAATGGGTGCAAATACGTAGCGTTTTTAAGCCATCAAGCACATCTAGTTTGGTCACACAAAAGCCAGAAAAACTATTGAGGACTAGGGCTCGGCGCAACATGACCAGATCCAGCCAGCCACAGCGGCGCGCTCGGCCTGTAACTGAACCAAACTCCTTACCTTGTTTGGCAAGATGTTGGCCGATCTCATCCTGCAACTCCGTTGGAAAAGGACCGGCTCCGACGCGCGTGGTATAAGCCTTGGTAATGCCTAAAATATAATCTAGATGCTGCGGCCCCACCCCTGTTCCTGCACAAGCATTGCCGCTAACGGTATTAGAAGAGGTCACAAAGGGATAGGTGCCATGATCAATATCCAGAAAGGTTCCTTGGGCCCCCTCAAAAAGAATATTTTTATGTTCTTGTCTGCTTTGCATTAAGGCAGCACTCACATCAGCACGATAAGGCTGCAGGAGCGGAACCAAGGCTAGCATTTCATCGCATAAGAGTGAAAAATCGATTGTTTCTACCTGGTGATAATGTTCTAAAACAAAATTATGATAAGCCAATACTTCTTCTAAACGCTTGCGAAAATATTTTTCTTCAAAAAGATCTCCAAAACGAAGCCCGCGGCGCGCCACCTTATCTTCGTAAGCGGGACCGATCCCTCTTCCGGTGGTCCCAATAGCAGCCTTACCTTTGGCTCGTTCCCGAGCATGATCGAGCGCAATATGGTAGGGCATAATTAAAGGACAGGCTTCGCTAATAAACAAACGTCCTTTCACCTTGATGCCATTTTTTTCTAGTTCATTGACTTCTTGAAGAAAGGCCGTTGGCGACAATACCACGCCATTACCGATATAGCAGTGAACGGCTTGATGAAGAATACCGGAAGGAATTAAACGCAAAATTGTTTTGCGTCCCTCACAGATCAGAGTATGTCCGGCATTATGTCCGCCTTGAAAACGAGCCACCACAGCAGCCTGCTCTGTCAACAAATCAACAACCTTGCCTTTCCCCTCATCACCCCATTGTGCTCCGACAACGACCACTGATTTAGCCACCATTTAGACTCCTGCAAAAAGAAAGGGATTGTATCATTACTGGATGCTAGCTTAAAACAGGCCGCATGCAAGGGATTGCCACGCCCAAACGCTTCGCGGACTCGCAATGACGGGGTTTTTCAAAGATGTGGGTAATGATATGGTTGTGTAAGGACCTGCGCAAAACCTAACCCGCTTCTTTCTCAAGCTTGAGAACCTCAAGCATCAACTGCTTCAAATCCTCAAGACCTGCTTTCTTTTCTGCAGAGATCCAGGCACAAGGAGGATGGTCTTGATAAGCTGGTTCGACATGCGCTTTTATATCGGGGCACAAATCAATTTTGTTAAACACCAAAATACGCGGCACGCCTTCTGCTCCAATTTCAGCTAACACCGCATTCACCTGTGCAATATGCTGAGCTCGCTCGGGATCGCTCGTATCCACAACATGAAGTAATAAATCCGCCTGACTGACTTCTTCTAAGGTGGCGCGGAAAGCTTCTATTAATTGGTGCGGTAAGTGCCGGATGAAGCCCACAGTATCCGCTAAAATAAGGGGTCCTCTATCGGGAAAATAAACTCGACGCAAGGTCGTATCGAGGGTGGCAAATAATTGATTTGCAGTAAATACGGCTTCGCCAGTTAACATTTTAAATAAAGTTGATTTTCCAACATTGGTATATCCTACAAGCGCAACAGTCGAAATCACTGCCTTACTACGCGCTCGTCTGCCTTGCTCGCGTTGTTTTCGAACCTTTTCTAAGCGCTTATTAATTGTTTTAATTCGATTGCGAATTATGCGTCTATCTGTCTCAAGCTGGGTTTCGCCAGGCCCCCCTCGCAAGCCGATACCACCCCGTTGTCTTTCTAGGTGTGTCCAGCCCCGCACTAAACGCGTTGCCATATGATTTAAAAAGGCTAACTCTACTTGAAGCTTGCCCTCAAAACTGCGAGCACGCTGGGCAAAAATATCGAGAATCAAGCCCGTGCGATCTAAAACCCGGCATTGCAGAAAACGCTCAAGATTGCGTTCCTGACTCGGCGAGAGATTATGATTGATTAAAACCAGCTCTACTTGCTGCGCCAAGACTTGCTGGCGAATTTCTTCTGCCTTTCCTGTACCAATAAAATACTTGGAGTCCGGCACTTGACGAGAACCCGTGATCACAGCAAGAACGCGAGCACCAGCGGATTGAGCCAGTTCCTGAAACTCATTTAAATCTTCATGCATCCGATCCGCAGAAAAATGGATATGGACTAAAATAACAGGTTCGCCATTTTTCTGGTTTTTTTCAAGCGCTTTAATCTTTACGTACTCCTGACGCTATTCGTCTTCTTTACTTGTAGTCGATGGATGACCATTTGAATTACTTCGGCTACCATTTCCATGGTTAGAAGAATTAAACTCCAGTAAATTCGAAATATTACGCGCAGGCACGATAGTTGAAATAGCATGTTTATAAACCATTTGACTAACCGTGTTTCGTAAGAGAACGACAAATTGATCAAAAGATTCGACTATACCTTGTAGCTTAATTCCATTGACTAAATAAATAGAAACTGGAATTTTTTCTTTTCTTAAGGTATTTAAAAAAGGATCTTGTAGTAAGGGTCCTTTTGACATATTCATTCCTCATTGATTATTTATGGTTATTCCTTAATAATGCAAGCACAACTTTTCAGGGGATGAGAATACCTGAATCGTCAGAATCAGGCAAGATAAAAATTTAAACAGTTTATGAGGAAGCTTATGTCTTTAATGGAAATTACTTCTGCTCTTGCGCAATCGCAAAAGAAAATGATTTCAAGCTGCTTGCAAGTATTCATTTCTCAATTTTAACATGCGTGTAAGCCTTGGCATTTAAATAAAAGCCAAAATAAGGTATAATTTTAAATCAATTTATTTTTAATTTTAAAGCGGCTAAACCTATGACAAAAGAACTTCAAGCCTCTCGTCTCTGTTCTTCCTGCGGACAAAAAAAACCGCTGGTTGCTTTTTTAGAACTGGTGGGAGGGAGTCATACTTATGGTAATATTTGCTCTACCTGTCGCGGCAGCAGCCGAGATCTAAAAAAACCAGTCGAAGAAGTTGATGAAAGCGGCAGCGGCACAACGCGTCTTCAAATCGATAATAAAACAAAAACTCAACGTGAACATGATCAGAACGAGCAGCTTAAAGAAAACACAGAGCTTGATTACGAAGAAAAAACTAAAAAAGAAACCTTGGAAGAAGAAAAAAATAATGAAGCAGAACAACGTGAAGAAATAGAAAAAAAATACCGGGAAGCTTATTTAGAAAAAACAAGACAGACTCCAATAGCAGCGAAAAACGACAAAGAGGCAGCAACGATGATTCAGGAAGATCAAATCGCTCATCAGACCCAACATTTTTATTCCGAGAAAACACGGATCACCACTGACTTTCATAATCAAGCTCAAGGCCAACAACTGGGGAAAAAAACAGCGGGCCTGACACCTGCATACATTAATCGCTATGTCAGCGCAACCGGTCGTTCAGCTGAATCTCTTTTTGGCCCACAACTCGGCCAATTCATGCGGAATCATTTCCAAGCACAGAGAAAAACGGGCACAACGCTCGTCCAAGAAAAACGGGGGCAAGAATCCAAAACTACTCCCGAGACTGGTGGTAAAAAAGAAAAAAGGGCAGAGCCCGATAAAAAAGAACAAAAGGAAAATGCGGCAATCGATTTTGTGCGGAATAATTTTAAGAAACGCTAAAATAGGTTTTTAGTCTTTAAGGTCGCTGGATGCCAGCTAAAAGCATGCTGGCACGACGGTATCACGAAGTTATTTCATTGGACTCAGGTTAGGTTAGGTTAGGTTAGGTTAGCTTTTCTTAATTAATTCTCCCTGCTCAGTCATGTGGTAAACCTCATCATTATGGGTAAAAGAAATCATGCGTTCATAGCGCAAAGCGCCTTCTTTTACTTTGATTAAAGGATTACCTAAGGCATCTTTGAGACCGCCTTCTGCTGGGCTTGGGCCGGGTAAAATCCGATCTTTTTTCATAGCAACTGTTAAATAGGCATGTTGGACTTTGTTGGTTTTAGAGCGGATAAAGGCTTCAATATGACTTTGTTCTTGATAGATGGGACGATTGACGCTGAAATCAAAAAAGGCCTTGGGTGTAATCATGCCCTGCCAGGTACGAAAATTGAGGCCCTGGGCATTATAAAGATGGATATAGCTCAGAATCTCATCTTCTTCCACCTGCAAGGCTTGAAGTGTTTTGCCTTTTTTCTCTGTGATGGCAGCCTCTTTTTCTATATTTTCTAATAAACCTTGCAAGCGCTCGCGTACAAACTGAAACTTTTCACCGATTTGATGTGTTTTTCTCAATTGCTCATCCTGCGCAATCGCCTCTTGGATCAGCGCGATTAATTTTGCGAGCTGTTCTTGTTCTTTATCCTCCGGCATATCTCATCCTCTACAATTCAATTTAAACAGGAGGCTTATTCTGTGATGAAACAGAAGAGCTAGTCGTCAATAAGGTTTTAACCTGTTCACCCAATCCTTTTAACATAAGCGCATTTTCATATAAATACTGAGCTGAGCTCGATGAGGTCTCTTTATTAGAGGGAGCAAGACTTTGCAAATTAGCAGATAAATTCATCTCATGAAGGGCTAACTCACGAAAAGACTGATACACAAGAAACGCTGCCTCTTTAAAATCAATAGCCATACACCCACTCCTCATTTTTGTTTTCAATCAAAAAAAGCTTATTTTTCTTCTTTAAGCATAGCATATAAGCTTCGCTCTGCTTCTCTTTCTCTACTTGCGCTTTTTTCTACTCAAGGTAATTGTTTGATTTACATATGTTTTTATTTTAGGGCGGGGAGCTGCCCTCTGTTGAGTCTGAAAAAATACCGGATTTTGCATTCTCCTCAATTTGATAGTTTCTGTGTTGGAGATAAGCGTTGCGCATGAAAATATAACGATCCACCGCTACCTGTTCAAAAACATCTTGATACTGAAGAAAATTAGAACGTCGATCCACCACACCCAGACCATAAATACTATAACGGACCACTGTATTAGGAATATGAGGGTAGACTGAAAATAAAAAGTAATCGACAGGCCAGCCCATCGCATCCCTGATGGTACTCGGACCAAAAAAGGGGACTTCAAAATAATTCGATTGCTTATAACCCCAATGGGCGAGGGTTAAACCAAAATCTTCATGGTGAGGTTTTAAACCGATTCTCGATCCGATATCAAACAAACCCACAATACCGAAGGTTGAATTGATAAAAAGACGCCAGCTATCACTCACAGCATGATAAATTTTAATTTGTAGCAGGTCGTTCACAATGGTAGGGAAGTTATCAATATTGCTAAAAAAATTGGTGATTCCCTTATGCAAGGGTCTGGGAATGATTTTGTTATAAAGCGTGGCGACTGGCTTTAAAATCATCCTATCCAGGGTATCATTAAAATGAAAAACCACCCGATTATAATTAGCGAGTGGATCGGAAGCTTCCACGGGGGCTTGCGACAAATCTGAGGGAGAGGAAGCTTTCGACACCTCTCCTCCTGGTGAAACCAGTAGATTTTCTGAATCGATCGGTGAATGGTGAGCTGTAGGCAGCTCGGCAGCTTGAACGGAGCAAATCCCCAAAAATGTACTCAAAGCGCTGATTAAAAAATATGATTTTTTAAACCGCATGTAGACTCTTTCCTTTTAAACCCTTTCCGATTTGATTGCTGCAAGTGTTAGGACAGTTTAGCTACAGCCATAACAGTTTGTCAAAAGACATTAATAGCGTACACTGTGAGCTTCAAGTGAGTTTGGTATCGCATGTTTAACTTAGCAGCGAATTTATCTCAAAATAAAAAAAGAAACCAATGCTATCATGCTTTTTTAGCCTTATGCCGCAACAAGGACACGAAGCTTAAGCATTTAATCCGACTCGGCTCCTCTCTCATGCGTCAAGAAAAACTCTATCATCATTTTTTCGCCAATCATTCCTTGCGCACCCTAGCAACACATTTGGCTTTATTTTCTTTAAAGCTTCCCTATGACTATACCAATAAAAGCTTTTTAAATAGAAAACTAAGCGAGCAGGAAGCTCGTGCTATTATTCACTTATTCGAAAGAAGAATCGCTGAGCGAAAACCGCTCGCCTATCTCACTCAAGAAACGCCTTATTTAAAATGGACCTTCTATGTAAACGAAGCGGTACTGGTGCCACGCTCTCTCATGAACACCCGCTTTGAGGAATTTTTAGCCGCTGTGCCTTGGGAAAATTATCGTGTCTTGGATATGGGTAGCGGTTCAGGTTGTATAGGCTTGAGCTTGGCACTCCTCGATCCAAAAATTAAAGTGGATTTAGTCGATATTTCTGCTGCAGCCCTAGAAGTGGCAAAGCGGAATGTCGATCGTTATGCCTTAGCTTCACGGGTTCGCTGTATTCAAAGTGATTTATTTGCAGAGCTTTCAGGAAGCTACGACCTGATTATCACCAATCCCCCTTATGTAACAGACCGGGAATATCAAAGACAACCGGAGGAAATCAAAAATGAACCCGCCCTCGCCTTAGAGGGCGGCAGCGATGGCTTGGAGGTATTCAATCGTATTTTAATTCAGGCCAGCGCTTACCTTAATCCGAAGGGCCTGCTGATAGCAGAGCTCGGTTATACGGCAACTAAACTCTTAAAAAAACGGTATCCAAGTTTTCCCTTTCAAAGCTTTTGCTATAAAAAACCACAAACTAAGCAAGGACTGTGGAATAAGCTAGGACGATTGACGGATCTACCCTTTGAATGGAGTGGCTATCTGGATGGGGTGATTCTCTGGGAGAGGAAAAATTTGCCAACCCAGCTATCCTATCAAAGTTATCCGCTGAAGAGCTTGCTTTTTAGACTGGTCCGGTTTATGAAAACAAGAAAGAGAAAGCCCTCATGAGCCTAACTATAAGACCCAAGCCCTTTGTTCTCGTCATCCTCGATGGCTGGGGACACCGTGAAAATTCAGAAGCGAATGCCATTGCTCAGGCAGTCAAACCCTGTTGGGATAGGATTTGGAAAAATTATCCCCATACCCTACTCTCGGGTTCAGGACAATGTGTCGGTCTGCCTTCAGGGCAAATGGGTAATTCAGAGGTAGGCCACATGAATATGGGTGCCGGCAGAATTATTCATCAGGATCTCACTCGTATTGATCTTGCCATTGAAAACGGCGATTTTTTTAAAAATCCCGCCCTATGCACAACCCTTGATCAAATTCGCAGGAGTCAAAAACGCTTACATATTCTCGGTTTATTGTCCCCCGGCGGGGTTCATAGCCACGAAAGACAGATCCAGGCCTTGCTTGACATGGCTGCGGAACATCAACTGAAGCAAGTATTCATTCATGCCTTTTTAGATGGTAGAGATACGCCTCCTCAGAGTGCGCGCGCTTCTTTAGAAGCTTTAATCAAAAAATGTCAGACGCTACACTGCGGACAAATCGTCTCTCTCATTGGCCGCTATTATGCTATGGATCGCGACAAACGCTGGGATCGAATCCAAAAAGCCTATGAGCTCTTAACTGAAGGGAAGGCAGCTTTTCATGCGCCGGACCCACTCACCGCGCTACAGCAAGCCTATCAAGGTCAAGAGCGTGATGAATTTGTGCAAGCTACTCGTATTGATAGTGCAGAAAACACTGCTATTCAAGATGGTGATGCGCTTATTTTCATGAATTTTCGAGCAGATCGGGCAAGACAATTAACCGAGGCTTTGTGTATGCCTGATTTTCAAGGCTTTCATCGCAACAACAAGCCGCAGCTTTCTGCCTTGGTCACACTCACCGAATATGATAAAAATTTTCCCACCACTGTCGCCTTTCCTCCTATAGCGCGACAGCAGATCTTAGCGGAATACCTCAGTAAGCAGGGGCTTCGCCAATTACGTATTGCTGAAACCGAAAAATATGCCCATGTGACTTATTTCTTTAATGGCGGTCTTGAACAAGCTTTTCCGGGAGAAGATCGTATTTTAATACCCTCACCTTCTGTTGCCACCTATGATCTTCAACCTGAAATGAGTGCACCTGAATTAACCGAACGCTTGGTTCAAGAAATTGGTCGGCAGTATTATGATGTGATCATTTGTAACTATGCCAATCCGGATATGGTGGGGCATTCGGGTAATTTTGCAGCAACCGTTCAAGCGATTGAGGTCATCGATTCCTGCCTCAGTCGTCTGCTAGCCGCCTTAAAAGAGGTAGGCGGAGAGGCACTAATCACTGCAGATCACGGCAATGCAGAATTAATGTTCGATAAAAAAACCCAACAACCCCATACGGCCCATACTCATGAACTGGTTCCAGCCCTCTATATAGGACGAAAGGCAAAAGCCACCCAAGCCAAGGGAATTCTTGCAGACGTGGCGCCGACCCTGCTCTATTTTCTCGGCTTGAAACCACCCCCAGAAATGACGGGGGAGATCTTATTTACACTGTTGCAGTAAGCAGCTAAGATGTATGGCATGCGGGAAATTATCAACATCCAGTATCTTACTCTTTCTATCTTGATTCTTGCGCTCTGCGCCTGCTCTCCTACTGCGCCTCCTAAAACCTATGATCTCAGTGAAACAGAAACCTCTTTAGCAGAAGCTTCCTATTCGGTAAGCCGGTCTATCGTTGATCTCGCTGAAACAGCGCAGGCTGCCCATCCCTTGCCTAAATTGGCGCCGCCGCCAAGCCCTGCGACTTATGGCATGAGTATGCCGACCTCAGTCGATTGGTCTGGCCCTGCTGAGCCTATTTTGCGACAGGTTGCGAAAACCGCTAATTATCGTCTTCGAACACTCGGGACCGCGCCCGCCATCCCTGTTATTGTTACTATTTATGCTAAAAACAAAATGCTGGGGGATGTGCTACGCGACATTGGCTATCAATGTGGAAGACGGGCCTCGGTGGTAGTCTTCCCAGAAAGCCGTGTGATCGAGCTGCGCTATGCGAAAAATTAAGCAGGGTTTATTTTATATTTTATTTTTCCTTCTCTATGGCTGCAATGTCTTACATCCCAATCAAACCGTAGACACAACCAATATCACCCAATTGGAAAATGTCAGTCAGGACAATTTAAAAACCACTTCTGCGGAAGTGACTCAACTCCGTAGCAAGCTTTTACAGGATACGGCTATGAGTTTGGGCGCACAGGCAGGCTTGGCCTGGGCTTCTGAAAAAATAAATGCCCAGTTAGACAAAGACCGCATTTATTTAGAATCCATCTTCAATTTTAATGCCATGATGTTGAGCCACGGCGTCTTGCCACCCGTTTTATCAGAAGGCGATAATAGCTTAAATTTAGCTGATCCCAACACCATTCGGGTCGCCGACAAAACCTATCGTATTATCGAGCAGGCTCGTTTCACAACAACGGCCCCGCAGTGGCGTGACTTTTTGTGGCTTTCCTACAGTAAACCGGAATTACCTGACAAAACCTTATTGCCCCGAAACGATGATGAGCAAAAAGTATGGAAAGCGGCTATGCGTCTTGGTTGGGAGAAAGGCATTGAACAAGCCTATAGCATTTTCAAACAAAATCTAGCCAGACTCAAACGAAATTATCAGGGGATGATTCTTTATCGAAAACTTTTACAACAGAAGATGATTAATGCGCCCTTTGTCGCGCGCACAGAATTAGGCGTAACTGGCAATGGAACGGATATGCGGGTCAATGATCAGGTGTTAAGAATTGTTGAATTGCCGCATTTACAAACTGAAGCGAAACATTGGAATGCAATTGTGGTGAAACAATGACGACTGAATTCTTTTATCCGCAAGAACCGACTCGATTAACAATCGACAATACTAATGAAATTTTAATCCACTGCGTTAAGCTTGGCGCCTCGGATATTACCTTACAAACGGATGAACCTATCTATGCGGAAATTTTTGGTCGCCTGCGTCGCATCACCCGTCGTCGCTTATCTAATACTGAGATTGGCGACATTCTGAATGGGATTTATGGTCCGAATGGTACAACGCAATTGATGTCTGGCAAAGACGTTGATACGCATCATGAAATTCGACCAACGCGTGGGGAACGTTATCGTTTTCGTATTAATGCCACGGCTTGCCTTGTAGAGGGACATGATGCTATTCAAATTACAGCTCGTACTATTCCAACGGATCCGCCTTCTATCGCCAGCATGAATCTTCCGAAACCTATCTTGGATGCACTGGCCCCAGAACAAGGCGTGGTTTATATTACTGGTGCGACGGGTTCGGGAAAAAGTACTTTATTATCTTCTATTATCCGCTCTATCGCAGAAGATCCTGAAAGTCATCGTAAAGTCTTAACCTATGAATCGCCCATTGAGTTTGTCTATGACAATATCGAAAAACAATCCTGTATTGTCAGTCAATCTGAAATTCCTCGTCATTTACCGAGTTTTGCAGCAGGCGTCCGCAATGCCTTACGTCGCAAACCTCGCTTAATTCTAGTCGGTGAAGCCCGCGATGCCGAAACGATCTCAGCTGTTATGGAAGCCGCCATGACGGGTCATCCAGTCTACACTACGCTACATAGCAATAGCGTTGCTGAAACTGTGCGGCGCTTGGTCACGACCTTTCCTGCTGAGGAGCGGCATGGCCGCACCGTCGATATTTTGGAAACGGTTCGGCTGATTGTCTCGCAACGCTTGGTTCCGACCATCGATAACAAACGGGTGGCGCTACGCGAATATCTAGTTTTTGATGAGGCTGTACGCGATGCCTTACTTGATTCCGACTTCAGTAATATCACGTCTGTCGTTCGAAAAATGGTTCGGGAAAAAGGTCGTCCTATTGTAGAAGATACCAGAGAAAAATTTGAAGCTGGTTTGATTACGGAGAGACAATTTAGGCTGATCGCAGAACAAAGTAAACGTGAAGAAGAGGATGATAATAGGACCAAATAAAATTTCAGCTAAAAGGAGTTTTATTATTAACAAATTTGAAATCAGGAATTCAAATATAAATGGAAAGGGAATCTTCGCCACGCAAAAAATAGCACGCGGTCACTATATTACTGCACTCACAGGAGAACCCTTGACCACCAAAGAAGTTGCTCTTGCCGTTCTAGCCAGCGAAATCTCCTATGATGATCCCTTGCAAATTGAAGACAATCTGCATTTGGTTCTGAATCCCGTCGCCCGCGCATTTAATCACAGTTGTTCGCCCAATGCCGGCATCCGTCATAGTAATCATTTATATGCTTTTAAAGATATTGCGGTTGATGAGGAAATTACCTACGATTATTCTTCCACTGTCGGGATGAATATTGAATGGTATATGCCCTGTCAGTGTGGAACAGAGGCTTGCCGTAAAGAAATAGGGAATATCCTGACTATTCCAGAAATCCTCTTGAAAGAATATACTGCCTTTGATTTACTACCGGATTATATAAAAAAGCAGCTATCTAAGGGGGGATAACCATTACAATGTATTATCCCTATCGCGAAGCCGCAGACGCTTTAAAATTACCCTCTCAGTATCTACCTGAGTATGCAAAACTTGAAATCCGCTTAGGAAAAAAAACCTACCATTTTTATAGCGGCTTTACTCCCTTTAATGATGAGGCCAGCAGCCAACTGAGTTCGAATAAATATTATGTTAATCGGCTGCTTAAAAATGCAGGCTTTCCGGTTCCAGAGGCCATTCAAATTTATAAAAATAATTATCTAGCAAATCACTGGCAAGGTCCTGACTTTGATTTCCCTCTAGTAGCCAAACCAACGATCAGCCTTTATGGAAATGGGAGAGATGTCTATTGCAACATCAAAGACAAAGCAACCTTGCTTGACTACTTAGATAAACATTTTAAAAAATACGAACTCTTGAGCCTCGAAAAATATGAGGCAGGACTGATTCATTATCGGGTTACGCTTTTTTTTGGGCAGATTCTTGGCGTGGTTGAACATGCTCTGCCTGTTATTACTGGCGATGGAAGACATTCTGTACGTGAACTGATTCATCTTGAAAATGAGGCGCGCGCTAATCAAACTCAAGCTGAATTATTCAAGCTAGAGCTCAATTCAGAAACTGAGGCCTGTTTGCAAGAAGCGGGCTTGACTGTGGATGCGATTCCGCAACAGAATAAAAAAATTCTGCTTGCCTATACTAGCAATACCGGACGAGGTGCGACTAGCCATTCACTCGGCACGACTATTTGTCGTGAAAATGCTGAGCTACTTCGTCAAGCAGCCAAGTTACTCAATTTAAACTTAGTGGGTTTCGATATCATTTGTGAAGATATCAAGCGCCCTCTTCATCAGTCGCGAGGCTTTATTATTGAAGCGAATTGCAACCCTGATCTCAAGCTACACGAACTACCCTTAACTGGCCCGCGGATACCAACAGCACAAATTGTCTTAAGCCGTCTCATTGCACAGCACCCGCTGGCTTATAGTCAAGCTCTTGTAAAACAAGCATTTTCAGCAATCCCCGTCCTTTTTCGTATTCTATTTGCTTTGGTGTTTTTCATTCTATTGCTAAAATGGCTGGCCTAGCTTAAGAGTGAGGCCTAAGCTCAAGCAAACCATCTTAAAAACGAGGATTTTTTCATGTACCGAACGCTTTGCCATAGCAAAATACATCGCGCCACCGTTACCGAAGCCAATTTAAATTATCAAGGTTCGCTTACTATTGATCAAAGCTTATTAGCTGCCGCTAATATAAAAACTTATGAAAAGATTCAGGTGGTGAATATCAATAATGGCGCTCGCTTTGAGACTTATGCTATTGAAGGCGCTGCGCATTCGGGTGTGATTTGCGCGAATGGCGCAGCCGCCCGTTGGGTTGCAGCAGGAGATCTTATTATTATTATGGCCTATGCTTTGATTTCTGAAGAAGAGTTAGAAACTTTTAAACCTACTTTTATTTATGTGAATTCGGAGAACCAGCTTGTTAAGCAAGCTCATTATATTCAAGAAAATACAGTTTGAGCTCATAAGTATTCGGTTAACCTGGAGAAATTGTCATTCCCCATTCTGGAGAAGTTGTCATTCCGGCATGCTTTAAGCCGGTGGAACTGGAGGAGGAGCAGCTCCGCCGCCGCCTCCGCCGCCAAAGCCGCCGCCCGGGCCACCGCCAGCGGCTTTGTCTTTTGCTGCCTTGATTCCTTTCCCTGCAGCCTTTCCTGGGGCCTGTGCGCCAGATACGCCGCCTTCTATTCCTCGGCTGGCTTTCTGTGAACCGGCTTCGAAAGCCTGGCTTACTTTTTCTATACCACCGCCTTCACCAAACGTCTCAGCGCCGCCACCGATCCAGCGCAGAATCTTATCTGGAATGATATGAATCAGATCAAAGCATTTATTCATCGACGTGGTAAAAAGCCCGGTATAAAGAACCATGAAAAAGATCATCTCTAAAATACCGCCGTTCGGCGAAATCATCGACATCACGTTTAAAAAGGCATAATTAATTAGCATCACCACAGCAAAGGACATGAGCATGCCGGCAATCATGCCAAAGATCATGAGGCCGGGACGAAGAAAAATATTTAAGATTAGCATGAGCGCCTTTTCTGCCAGTCCCCACATCTCATGACCTTCTGGATGTAAAAGCCCAATAGCGACAATAGGCGCTGCTATCATGGTTTCAACGGTGCCAATCAGCCAATTGAGCGCTCCAAAGGTAAAAAGCATATAAGGAATCATAGGCGTATACACGGCCAAGGTCGCGCCGATTCCTAAAAAGATAAGCAGGAAAAACATGGCCATGGGAACCAAGGTTTGTATAACGCCAATGACAGCTCCTATAGTAGGCGAGACACCAAAATATATTCCCCCTCCTAGTCCGATCAAAAAATTTGCCACCAATAAGAGACTGCCAGCAAGTACAACTGCGTCCAATACTGTACTGCCAAAACTTTGGGCCTTCACGACTGGATTTTGTGATAACTCAGCATTAGAAGAGCCTGATATATTGCTAATCCAACTGCTTATAATTGCCTCGCAGGCGGGATTCAATCCTTTGAAGGCGCCTTTAGAACAGGAGGTACTGAGGCCAAGATTTTTGGGATTAGGGTTTGAGGTACCAATTTTTTGCACGAGTATGATGGACGCTTGGGTTAAGCCTTTTTCTGTATCGGTAGACAGACTAGTTAAATCAGGCGGATTAACTGAAATTGACTGATTTTTGCTAATTTTATTATTGGCCTTCGCAATATAATAAAAATAACCACCAGCAAAAATCCATCCATTATCGATAGCCGTTACTTTTACATTATCTAGGGCCTTACTACTATTATTACCTGTCTGCGCTGCCGCACCCACAATACCGACATACAGATTAGCTGCTGTGGAAATAAAATTGCCTCCTGCCGTCGCCAACAAGCCATATTGCCAATACAGATCTTCCACTGTTTGCTTGCTTTGATTCGAGTTCGCAAGTGAAGGCGGTTCAAAATTAGAAAAAGCCGCTGCATTGCATTGCGATCCTGGTAAATTATGATCATTACAATAGTCTGTTATCCAGGAAGGAGGAGGAGTGAGCAGTTCAGGCGGAGCGTTCCGAAAAGTATTATAAGCATAATCAATTCCTACAAATTGATTCGCCAAGGAACCAAAGCTTGAAATGATTTGTGCTAGGGCCTGATTCTGGGCCTGGCCAACAGGATCAGCGGGATCACCAAGCGTCAGATCACCACAAACACCACCCGGTCCCATTTGATACGCACCATTGCTCACCTGAGAGGATCCGGGCGCGATGCTTAAGGTATCGTTCGCCGTACAAAAAGAACTTGAAGCATTATCCGAACAATAATAACCGCTGCCAAATTTCGCCTTCGCAGAGGCCTGGCAAACCATTCCCTCGAATAAATAACCAAACTTACTTTGTAAAAGACGATCGACTCCGCCGGGGGCATTAGGCACAGTAGATTGACCCGAGGCGACGTAATTAACCGTTGTGGTCCACAGTGTATCTGCCGCTCCGATTCCTTGGATGATGAGCCACATCAAGCCAATTTGCAGATAGGAATAGCCGGTAGCCGTTGGAATTAAGGCAGCAATACCCATCACCGTTCTCATTGGAATCCAGAGGGTATGAAACTTTTTTCCTAGGGCCTCTCCTTCATGTGCGGTAAGTAAGATACTTGCTACCGTTGTATAAGTGATAATGATAGAGCCTAGTGCCAAAACAGAGGTATTAAAGACCTTAAACATGGCCCCCAAGAGCTCCGGACCAGTACCGCCTAAGACCCCGCCCACGGTTCCAAAAATGCTATTGAGATAAAATACGGAGCCTGCAGTTGCCTCATTTGCTGCTAGAGCAAAGAGATTATTCATGCGGTTCTCTCTTTCTAAGCTTAGTTAGCAAACTATTGCGCCATTCATCAAAGGTGCAGCCCAGCCTTCGATTTTTAATTTGAAAAAACCAAAAATGATAGCGAAAGGCCTGCGCTAAAAGCAGGGCACAAACAGCCAGCGTTAAAATGAGCCCGAGAAAGGCGCCATGGTGAAAAAGAAGATAGAGTCCGTAAATAAAATCGAGGATCGCTAAACCGAAAAATAAAAACGCATAAGCAAGATATTTGTTTGCTGTGGCACGCAGTTCTGCTTCGTTTACTGCCAAACGTTCGAGGGCTTCATCGAAGGTTTCGGTACGCTCGGGTTTCTGGATGGTGGCAGCATTTTTTACAAAAAATTTAATTGTCTGGGTTTGTTCTTTTAAGGAGTCATAGCTTAACCATTCCCGTGGGTTAAAAAAAGTTTTGCGTGATACCTTCAATACATCCTTAATTGCCATATCTCACTCACCTATTCTAGGCCTTTTATCTGTAACATTAGCATGGCAGAGCTTGGCTTGTCATCTTGGGCTCGCTTAAGTCAAGGTTCCCGCCAATTGGATAAGTTGAAGACGGAGATCCTTTAAATAGCGAATAAAAGCAGCTAAATAGACATAATCCCGCGACAGATCGAGTAATTCCAAGCTCAGCTTAATCTTGGACTGAAAGCATTCATCCAAAGCAGGAAGATCGGCAGTAAAATCGGTTTCTGAAAAAGACAATTTTTTGCCTTCGAGTAAAAGACTAAGATTCCTAAGGAGCTCTTGACTGCCCGCGACAGCAGTTTGGATGACTTGGCTAAACTCACTTAATAATTCCTTGGGGAAGGCATAGCGGGCCAGATAATGCAGGGCAAATAAAATTTCAGTGAGCTGACCGACATGCACGACAAAATAATATTGGCCGGGTTGTAAGGCCGGATTAAAACCGCTTTCGAAAACCCAGAGGGGAAAAGCCTCTTCTGGCTTGATCCAATATTTCTCAACCGCAGCGCGCTCACGCTCAGCAATTTGTTCCGCATCTTCTTCCCGAAATAGCAAAGCGCTCAAAGCAGCTAAATAATTAGAGAGTAGAGACAACAAAGGTGCGATTCGCTTGGGAAACTCACGATCAGGTTGATCAGGGAAAATAAGCAGGGTTGATCCAAGGCCTAAAGCGCCGCCCATAAAAATATCCTGCAAATAAGCTGGGTTTAAAAAGGAAAGGGGTAGCAGCAAAGTCACTAATAAAACAATCAAACGGAGCAAAGCCAGATGCAGACCTTGTTGGTAGCGAGAAGAATAAGCATAGGCAGAGAGAGTCGCTATGGCAAGGACAAGAAGAGGCAGTTCCTTGGGAAGCCAGAGTCCCATTTGTCCGCCTACAAAAAACAAGAGAAGAAGCCAAAGAAAACGTCGGAGCCCCTGTTGAAGGGGAAAGCCCAGGCTAGCCTGGGTAAGCAAGGCTGTGGTTAGAGTCAGCCAATAGCTTCCTGTTTTGGAAAAATAAGCTGTGCCGAGGAGAGCCAGAAAAATAGCGCAAGTCACACGTAAAGCATAGCGTAGTGGAGGATTTAGCATGGCTTGGGATCTCCTCGGGCCATTTTTTCAAATTCTTCTTTGAGGGCATATAAATCCTGAATAAATAGTAAGAGTACTAAGGGTTCTTTGGCTGTGGTTTGGAGCATTGAACGATAGAGTGCCTCAAAGTCTTGGATAGCGCCTTGAAAACCTTCGAAGGTGCTAGAAAAAATGGAACTTGGTTTGGAAGACAAGAACTCATTTAAGATAGAAAAAATAGCAGCTAGGAGCGCAGATATTTCATCCTGACTCATGGTGAGCACTGTATAGTCACTGAGTCGATAGCGTAAGGAGCCCAAGCTGAGAGTCAAATCCCAGATACGATCCAGGCTAGAACAATAAGCAGGCGAGACTTGGGTTTTAAAGTACTGAAGCGCAGTGAGGCAGGCACGCCAGGCCAGTTGAAAATGACTTTCTTCCCACTCTGAACGAAACAAGAACTTTCTTTCTTCCGAGGTATAAAAAATCAGTTGATAGAGTTTTTTTAATTTCTGAAAAAATTGAATTTTGGCGTAATACAAGGCATAGCGGCGCCGATACAAAAAAAAGATAAAGCGAATACTAAAAACCAGGAAGCCGCCCAGAAGAATAAGATAAAAACGCTGCACAGCTGATTCAAGGCTAGAGGGCATAAAAAAAGCGAGGATGGATAGCAGGCTGAGAGTAAAAGCGGCAAAAAAAAAGGAGGGGGTTCGAAAGGCGAGATAGGTAGAAATTCCTACTACCAGAGCAAGCAAGGCGGCTGTATAAATAAACCAGGGGGAAATCAGGCTGAATAGTAAAACAAAGGTGGCGAGTATGAGAGCGCAGAGCGGATAATAAAGCAAGTTCCAAGCAGCTTGGAAGCTTAACTCGGCACTTAAGCCAGCTTGGGAGAGTAGGAGGCTGGATAGAATAAGCCAAGCTGCTTGTGAGGAAGGTTGATAGAAGAGATAGGTATAAGTGAGACAGGCAATGAGAAAAGTGCAACAGGCATGGAGTAGAGCGGCTGGATCGAGAGAAAAATATTTTTTTAGATAGGTCACTGATAGATCCTTAGCCTGGTTACGCTATTATTCTGAAATGATCCTTCGCTTCGCTCAGGATGACAGGTCTTCAGGATGGCAGACTTCCTGATGACAGGTCTTCAGGATAACAGATTTTTAGGATGATGGGCTTGTGAGTGCTCGGTTAACCTGGAGAAATTGTCATTCCGGCAGGCTTTAAGCCGGAATCCAGGATATTTAAAAGCCTGGATGCCAGCTAAAAGCGTCATTGGTATCTACACAAGTCTTA
>CAYXNR010000034.1:0-23715 GCA_964466595.1 uncultured Coxiellaceae bacterium
TGAATTATCAATGAAATACAGATTCTTCGCTGCGCTCAGAATGACAGGGGCTCGCTCAGGATGACAGGGGCTGCGCTCAGAATGACAAAGCTCAGAATAACAAAAATGATTTTTGTACCCCACAGAGATCAATTGCCTCCTTTTCAAATCTATTCCATAATCCCGACCTCTCATCGGCCAAAGGAATCATGCTATGTACAAACAAAGATTTCTGCATTATTTAAAACAAGAAATTACCAAGCTCAAAGAATCAGGTCTTTTTAAAGGCGAAAGAATTATTAGCTCGCCGCAGCAGGCTGTTATCCGTCTTCAAAACGGTCAAGAAGTCATCAATTTCTGTGCTAATAATTATCTGGGTTTAGCAGACCACCCACGCTTGATTGAAGAAGCAAAACAAGCGCTTGATCATTATGGTTTTGGTCTGTCCTCCGTTCGTTTTATTTGCGGCACACAGTCTATCCATAAGGAACTAGAAGCAGAAATCAGCCATTTTTTAGGTACGGAGGATACCATTCTGTATTCTTCCTGTTTTGATGCCAATGGCGGTCTCTTTGAAACACTTTTTGGGCCTGAAGATGCCATCATCAGCGATGCCTTAAATCATGCCAGTATTATCGATGGGATTCGACTCTGTAAAGCACAACGTCTACGCTATGCCAATAATGATATGAAGGAGCTTGAGCAACAACTTCAAGCCTCTCAAAGCTGTCGCTTTCGTTTAATTGCAACAGATGGTGTATTTTCAATGGATGGCATCATCGCTAATCTGCCAGCCATTTGTGAGCTAGCAGAGCGTTATGAGGCTCTCGTCATGGTGGATGATTCTCATGCTGTTGGCTTGATGGGTAAAGCAGGTCGCGGCACGCCCGAATTCCATCAGGTGACAGAGCGCATCGATTTAATTACCGGAACGCTCGGAAAAGCTTTAGGAGGTGCTTCCGGTGGCTATACGAGTGGGCATGCTGACATAATTAGCTGGCTTCGAGAACGTTCACGACCCTATCTATTTTCAAACAGTCTTGCTCCTGTCATCACGGCGACCTCACTTCAAGTATTCAAGATGCTTGCTACTTCCCAGGACCTGCGTCTCAAGCTTCACGACAATACTCGCTATTTCCGCAAGCAATTAAAAGACTTGGGCTTTGATCTGATTCCAGGCGAGCATCCCATTATTCCCGTCATGTTAGGCGAAGCCCAATTAGCTAAAACCATGGCCGAGGATTTACTTCAGCAGGGTATTTATGTGATTGGCTTTTCTTATCCTGTTGTTCCTTTGGGAGCAGCCCGAATTCGCGTACAAATCTCCGCTGCACATGAAAAACACCATTTAGACCGAGCTTTAGCAGCCTTTGCTCATGTTGGACAAAAACGAGGAGTACTGGCATGAAAGCAACGATGAAAGCCTTAGTTAAATCCAAACCAGAGAAAGGGATCTGGATGGAAGACGTTCCTCTACCGACTATCAAGGCGCATGAGGTCCTCATCAAAATAAGAAAAACAGCCATTTGTGGCACAGACATCCACAACTACCAATGGGATAGATGGGCCCAACAGAATCTCCGCCTTCCGATTGTGATCGGCCATGAATTTGTAGGTGAAATTGTAGAAATAGGAAAAGAGGTTAAAGGCTTACAACCCGGAGATCGTGTCTCAGGAGAAGGCCATATTGCTTGTAAACGTTGTCGCCCCTGCCGCACTGGCTTTGCCCATATCTGTCGAAATAATGAAGCCCTTGGTATGACGCGTACCGGCTCATTTGCAGAATACCTTGCCTTACCCGAGGAAAATGCCTGTCTTCTCCCGGCTTCCATTTCTGATTCGCTTGCCGCGATCCTAGATCCTTTTGGTAATGCCGTCCACACCGCCCTCTCTTACGAGCTCGTTGGTGAAGATGTCCTCATCACAGGCGCAGGACCGGTCGGTTTAATGGCTGCCGCCCTTGCCCGACATGTGGGGGCGCGCTTTGTAGTCATTACGGATATCAATCCCTATCGTCTTCAACTGGCCAAAAAAATGGGGGCAACGCTGGCTCTGCATCCAGCGGATCAAAGCCTGCAAGCTGTCATGAAAGATTTAGGAATGAAAGAAGGTTTTGATATCGGTCTTGAAATGTCGGGTAATGCTGAGGCTTTTCAAGGAATGTTAGCCAGCATGAATCATGCCGGAAAAATTGCTCTACTCGGTTTTCTTCCCGAAAGCACGAGGATTAACTGGGATGTGGTGATTTTAAAAGGTCTGCAGTTAAAAGGCATTTATGGCCGGAAGATGTATGAAACCTGGTATAAAACCATTAGTCTGCTACAAAGTGGCCTTGATCTTTCTCCTGTGATCACCCATGAATTACCTATAGAACGCTATCAAGAAGGTTTCGAGATTATGGCTTCCGGTCAAAGCGGCAAGGTTATTTTAGCCTGGACCTAAAGGGAAATTAAAAAAAACCCGCGTGTATGCGACGCGGGTTAGTCTTTAGAGAAAGTCAGGATTTACCTTCTCTTCCCGACTTGCGGCGTCTCAGTTACTGTTGGCTGCTTGTCCAATCTAGCGAACAAATCATTTTCAAGGGCCGCTGCTGATAGACTGAAACCTGCTTCCTCACCTTCGAGCCGTGGGAAAGAGATTCGCAGTGGACTCATCACACCTTTTTTACCCGGTGTTTTATTTTCCGGTGTAGTATTTTGAGGACTGGCTTCCTTCTCGGGGCTGTCTATCTTTTTAAAGGGACTGCTGATCCCTCCTAAAAGTGGAGTCTTCTGAATCTGAGCAGAAAAAAACGGACTGTTATGCCTACTACCACTAACAGGCGTGCCGGAAAAAAGTGGCGTATTGAAACCCGTTGCGGATGGTAGGGGACGGAGTGGAGTTCCCTCTGGGGTTATGTCTCTAGCTGGTGGAAGAGAACGCAAAGGGGTTGCCGTGGGTGTTGAAGAGGGGGTGGTTCTCTCTCTTGAAAAAATAGGAGTTGGCATTCTCAAAAGAGAAAGCTGGCCTCTATTACTCCTTAAAGAAGCGACGTCGCTCACTTTATCTTCTTCTTCCTCCTCAGAGAGCTCTGGCTGCTGGTTCTGCTCTTGGACGACCGCTTCTAATTTGTTTGTGAAACGCAGTGCTAAAAAGGCGTCGAGAATAGTCATTTCAGGCGTGGTCACAGCGCTTTCTGGCGAGGCTGAGCTTAGATCAAGCTCAGGTAAACTGTGTATTGTTGGAGATTGAATCGGTAGGACCGAGGCGGCACTCATCATCAGTTCCAGACGATCTTCTTCCTGTGTTTCTTCCTGATCATGTAGCAAATTATCCTTCTCTTCTAAACTAGCTTGGTTTCCTTCCGGTATGCGAGCAAAAGCTAGCTCACTAGAAGCATGCGGAGGTTCCGAATCTAAAACTGGCGGCGCTGATTTGGCTTTTTTTATTTTAAAGCCTTGATTGACCAGCTTTCTAAATTCCATGATATTTGTCGTTTTATTATTGCTTTCTTGTAAGCCGTCTATCACGAGATTTAAGGCTTCTTTATTTGAGCCATCTAGAATATAAGTATAAGGTACTTGAATGTTTCGCTGATTCAATTCCTCTGTTAAATAAGGAATAGAACTAAGGGGAGAACCGCTATTACCTTCGTTATAATCTAAGCAAAGATACATTTCACTTGGATTATGTTCAGACACGGCCTGCCCGATTAAGTCTGCAACCTGCTTCAGAATAGCCTGACGAAGTTCTAGATTGTCAGTTACTCCTTTGGTATCAAAATCTGCTGTAACCAATACATAGCTTACACCTTTTTTCTTGGCATTAAGCTTTGCCAAGTCTTTTTCTAGCGCTTTGTTATGAAACTCTTTGGAGTGAAGTATGTTAACGATTACTATAATTTTTAACATTTCTTTCTCTACCTTCCCCTCTCTCTTTTTTCTATTCTGCATGTTAGCCGCCTCGAATGTGTATAAGTGATTCTATATTAATAATATTGACCACAATTTAAATCAATTTAAGTATTTTACTGAACAAATGAAGCACTGTCAAATACATTTTGACTTAAAAATGAACAATTCCAGGATAGACCTATCTTTTTGAATATTAATATTTAATTTTTAAAGCGGCTGCTCAAATAAGCAAAAAGTGCCCGCAAAACATTCACTTCTCCTCCCGCTAGGCGGCCAGGGCGGCTTTTTAGGTTCCAGGCCATCATGTCAACATGAATCCAGGGGATTTCTTCCGGAACAAATTCCTTTAAGAAAAGCGCAGCCGTAATTGCACCGCCATAGCCATCAGAAGAGGCATTATTGATATCAGCAATTGAACTATTTAATTGTTCGCGATAAGGCTTATAGAGAGGTAGACGCCAGAGAGGATCAAACTCTTCTTTGGCATGAGCTAAGAGTTTTTCTGCTAACTCATCCCGATTGCTAAATAAAGCGGCTAGTTCGGTGCCCAAAGCGATGCGAGCTGAACCGGTTAAGGTAGCTAAATCAATTAAGAGGTCTGGTTTATCTTTTGCTGCCTCGGTGAGAGCATCTGCTAAAATAACACGGCCCTCTGCATCTGTATTTCCAATTTCAATCGTCAGGCCTTTACGGCTTTTAATTACATCACCAGGACGATAGGCATTCCCTGACACTACATTTTCTACTAGGGGAAGCAATACTCGTAAATGAATAGCTAGGTTAGCCTGCATAATAAGACGCGCTAAACCTAAGACATGCGCCGCACCTGCCATGTCTTTTTTCATAAGCAGCATACCCGCAGCAGATTTGAGATCTAAACCACCACTATCAAAACAAACACCCTTTCCAACGAGAGTTACTTTGGGATGGTTTTTATTACCCCAACTGAAATCCACCAAGCGCGGCGCATCATCACTTGCTCGACCCACCGTATAAATCGAGGCATAATTATTTTTTAATAAGTCATTGCCAATCAGCTGAGTGAGTTTAGCGCCATGGGCTTTAGCAAGTAAAACGGCTTCATGCGCCAGTTCCGAAGGCCCCATATCGTCTGTAGGTGTATTGATTAAATCACGAACCCAATAGCTTGTCTCAACCAGATTCACAAGATACGAGGAGCTTGCCTCCTCAGCTAAAAACAATTGTGCCGCTGTTTTAGAGGAAGCTTTGTAGCGGGTAAATTGATAAGCCCCGAGACCAAAGGCAAGGGAAAAGCGTAGCTCATCTGCCAGCTGCTCAAAACGATAGACGCCTGGCGGTAAACTAAAAGGCAGAGCAGCCGCAGCCCAAAAATCTTGCTCATCTATAATACAGCAAACCACCCGCGCGATTTTTCCCTCGCTATTTGGTAAGAGCAAAGTCATGCCGGGTTCTAAACGTAGATTATTGGTAGTAGCAAGCCAGTTTTTGGTAAATTCGTTCTGTTCTGCTATCCACAAGGCAACTTGTTTTTGCGGGATCAGTAAAATAGGAAGGGCTAGTGAATCAAGACTTGTTACAAAACAATTCAACATGCTACTCTGCCTCGTCGCTATCAATTCTTCTCGCTCTCGCTTCAAGCATAATCGGTATCTCATCCACAATAGGATAGGCTAAACGATCAAATTTACAGATTAATTCTTGGCTGCTTCTGTCGTAGAGTAATTCACCTTTACAGGCAGGACAGGCCAAGATTTCAAGCCAATTTTTATCCATTCGGAAGACCTTTTTCGAATACTTACAAATTTATTCAATCATCATACTGACTTCAATCAACTTTTGCAAAATCTTGTCTAAGAGTATTGACATTCGCTGTAATCGATAAATAATTCATTCTTATGACCTCAACTTATTTTTCTTTTGAAAATGTTCATCCTTCTTGGCAGCCCTGCCTCAAGCTAGCTTTGGCGCAAATGGATAGCAACTATCTTCATCATTTACTACATACTCACAACTGGCTACCTGGACCGGATAAAATTTTCAATGCCTTTTCTTTAGCTGTTTCACAAGTTAACTACCTTTTATTCGGCGAATCTCCCTATCCTCGTCCTGCTTCCGCAAATGGCTATGCTTTTTGGGATGCAGCTGTCACCGAACTCTGGTCTCCGCAGGGACTCAGCAAAAAATTAAATCGCGCCACCTCTTTACGCAATTTTATTAAAATGCTTTTTGTAGCTGAAGGTTTACTGAAGCCGCCTCATTATAATCAAGCCGACATTGCAACCTTAGATAAATCCTTCTTGGTACAAAGCAGCACTGACTTTTTTTCACAATTTCTGAAAGCGGGTTTTTTATTATTAAATGCCTCTCTCGTCTTACATCCAGGAGCAAGCAATCATCAAGTAAAAAAAGATGCACTCGCTTGGCAACCTTTTATAAAACAGGTTATTCATTTTCTTTTAGCTCAGCGTCCCGAACTTCAAATTCTTCTTTTTGGCAAAGTCGCCATCCGCATTAATCACTTATTATCTACTCACTTGATCAAAAAAATTTGTGCAGAACATCCTTATAATTGTTCCTTCATTACGAATCCAAGCATCTTGGCATTTTTTAAACCGCTTCATTTATTACGACCAAGCTGAACCAGATTGCTATTTTTCCTTAAAAAAGCTACATTTACTTATGCGCGTACTTCTTATAGAAGATGATGAATTACTAGGTGATGGCCTTCGGACTGGTCTCATTCAGGCGGGGTACACCGTTGACTGGACAAAAAATGGGCTCGCAGCAGATCAAGCCTTACAAAATGAATCCTTCGACCTAGTTATTCTCGATCTCACCCTTCCTAAAATTGATGGTCTTTCTTTACTACAAAAAATGCGAGCCCGTGGTAATACTACACCTGTTCTAATCCTGACAGCCCGTGAATCGATTGAAGAACGGGTAAAAGGTTTAGATAGCGGAGCCGACGATTATTTAACCAAACCCTTCGATCTTGATGAAGTCTGTGCCCGCTTAAGAGCTTTACAAAGACGCTTTGCCTCTCGTGCCTTGCCGCAAATTGTTCATGGTAATTTAACACTGGATCCTGCTTCCCATTTAGTGACTCTAAATAATGAGGATCTCACCCTCCCTCGACGTGAGTTTGCCCTCTTGCATATTCTGCTCGAAAATAAAGGTCGCGTTCTATCACGAGAACATTTAACGCAATCCTTGTATGGCTGGGGAGAAGAGGTGGATAGCAACGCCCTAGAAGTCCACATCCACAATTTAAGAAAGAAATTTGGGCAAGAATTTATTCGCACGATTCGTGGCATCGGCTACATGATCGAAAAACCAAAAGATGTCCGCCAAGACCAGAAAAGTACTGAAAAAAAATGATCCGCTCAATACGTTACTTTTTGCTTGCTAGCCTCTTCATTAGCATTACCATTGCCTTCACCATTTCAGCTATAGGGAATTATTTTCTGGATGAAAACATCGTCCAACCCTCGCTTGATAATCAGCTCACTAGATTAGCTTCTTTAATTAATTTCCTGAGTCTGCCTACTCAAGGAAAAGAAGCTCGGTCGAGGACAGTCAAAAATCTACAACCCCTAGCACTCTCGACAAATAATTTTATCTTTCAGGTCTGGGATAGAAAGGGGCAGTTATTATTTCATTCCACCCCAGATTTTCCGGAGTTAAAAAAGGCTCCCTTCGGTTTTAGCGACCAAATCCTTGATCATCACGCCTTTCGAATTTATGCCATGCCTGATGAAAAAATGAAACTTAAAATTATTGTCGGTGAAACACATCTCACCCGGATCCAGCTTGCCGATGACATTGCGCGCAACAATGCCTATACCTTATTGGTCACCTATCCTATTTTTGGCTTATTAGTTTGGTTGATTGTCTCTTTGGCGCTGCGTTCAATCAGCCGCGTTACGGGTGAAATATCCAATCGCGCTTCAACCTATCTTGCCCCCGTGAATATGAGTCAGATCCCTATTGAAATTGAACCCCTCGTTTCTGAATTAAATAAACTCTTTGTTCGCTTACAATTAGCCTTCGAACGCAACAAACGCTTTGCTGCAGATGCCGCACACGAATTACGCACACCCCTTGCCGCCTTAAAAACCCAAACCCAGGTTGCAATCAAAACAGAAAATGAAACTGACCGCCATCTTGCTCTCCTCAAGGTTGTACAAGGCGTTGATCGCTGCACCCATGTCGTCACCCAATTACTCACCCTCAGTCGCCTCGGAGAAGAAAAAGCCCTCACTGAAACCAAGTCCATTGATCTGCACAAATTAGCGACCGAAGTGATCGCCTATCTCGTCCCAACTGCCTTGGATAAAAATATTGAAATTGAATTAAGCTCACAAGGTAAGGAAAATTGGATCCATGGTAGTGAAACAGCTCTCAGTATTTTAATTCGCAATGTGGTCGATAATGCCATTCGTTACACGCCACCTCAAGGTCAGATCAAGATCGATATTCTTCATTCCCAACATCATGTTATCTTTCGTGTTGCAGATACGGGGCCGGGTATTCCGCTCGAATTACGAGAGCGGGTTTTTGAACGCTTTTTTCGTATTCCCGGAACAACTGCTTCCGGTAGCGGCCTAGGGCTTGCTATCGTGCGCCAAATTGCAGAGTTACATCATGCCAAGGTTTTCCTCAATTCTGGCCCGGGAAATGTGGGTCTACAAATTGATCTTATCTTTCCTATAAAATGATGACCTCTCTTTTCTTAGCACTGAAAGCCTCAACCACCGTACTCACTCCCAATCAACGACTCGCGGCTACACTTTCCAAGTTATACAATCAAGAGCAAATCAACAAAAAGCAGCACTGCTGGCCAACTGTCAATATTCATCCCTTGAACCTCTGGGTGCAAGAACGCTTCGAAGCTTACCAGGCTCGGGAACGGAATGAGCATTTTCTTCTGCTTTCTGCCAACCAGGAATTACTTCTGTGGGAGGAGCTTATTGCCTTGCAACCTGAAAGCGAGCAACTCTTAAAGCTTACCGAACTCGCAGAACAAGCTCGCTCGGCTTGGTCTATTCTCAAACGCTGGAAAACTGATTTTTATCATCCTAGTTTTCATTTCACTGAAAATGGTCGCCACTTTCAAAGCTGGGCTGAAGCCTTTACCACACGCTGCCAGGAAAAGCGGTGGCTGGATCAGGCTAGTTTAATGGATCAGCTGATTGAAAAAATTCAACAAGCAAAGGTGCGACTTCCTGAACAGTTGCTTTTTTTTAATTTTACTGAGCTCACACCACAAGATCAGACACTCTTAGCGGCCTGCGAGGAACAGGGCGTACTGATCACCCATCATGAGTCCTCAGCCCTTCCGCCACAGCACAAGCCGCCTTCAGCAGGAAAGAAGCTTCCTTCGTCTTCTTATTTTCAAATTGCTCTTTCTGATCAAGAAAGTGAAGTATTGACCATGGCCTCCTGGGCTAAAAAAATACATGCGCAGGAACCGCAGGCTCGTATTGGCTGCATTGCTGGGGAATTGGAAGAAAAAAGAGAATTGCTTATTTCAGTTTTTAATGAGGTTTTTGAAGATTCAGCTTGTTTTAATATCTCAGCCGGCAAACCCTTGAGCGCTTATCCGCTTATTCAACAGGCTCTGCAACTCTTAAATCTCTCCTTACAGAGCGCTTCCTTCGCAAACTTGAGTGCGCTCTGTCATTCTCCTTTTATAGGAGAAGCTGAAACAGAAATGGCGACACGCCTTCACTTAGAAAGCCATTTACGGCAGCGTAATATCACGACCATCCACTGGACTGACTTTCTAAAAGATCCTGCCACAGACTCCTGCCCGCATCTAAGCACCCGCATCCAGGCTTATCTTAAACAACGTAGAGTGGAGCCTTACTCACAAGAGCTCAGCGCTTGGCTAGCTCATTTTGCCAGGCTGCTCGAAATTTTTGGCTGGCCTGGCGAACAAAGTTTAAATAGTTCAGAATATCAGGTCGTCACTTCTTGGATGAAGCTGCTACGGGAAACGCGTTCTGCCGATCTTGTCTTAGCACCGCTGCCTTATCATCAGGCGCTTCATTATCTCCGGGTCCTGACTAGCAAAACATATTTTCAGCCTGAATCGCCGGAAGCGCCTATACAAATCTTGGGTCAGCTTGAGGGGGCTGGACTGCCTTTTGATTATCTGTGGGTAATGGGACTCGATGATATTGCTTGGCCCCCCGTGCCCTCTCCTAATCCCTTTATTCCCCAAGACTTGCAAAAAGCGCTCGGCATGCCCAATGCAACAGCAAACCGTCAACTGGCCTATAGCCAGCGTCTGATGGAACAATACAAACAAGCGGCTAAACTCCTTATCTTTAGCTATTCAGAACATCTTGACAATGAAGAACGCTATCCCAGTTCTTTGCTTGCTCCTCTTCCCACGATTTCGGCAAGGGATTTCGATCTACCTTCCTTTCAGACCGCCCTGCAAACTATCTTTCTTTCACAAAAACTAGAACGCTATCAAGATAGCCAAGCCCCTTCGCTAGCCCAGTCAAAAAAAATAGCCGGGGGCATGAGTTTATTTGAAATGCAGGCTGCTTGTCCTTTCAAGGCTTTTGCTAAATTAAGACTTGGCGCTTATTCCCTTGAAGAACCACAGACTGGTCTTCCCCTGAAAAATCGCGGTAGTGTTGTTCATCGGGCTCTCGAACTATTTTGGAAAAGGGTCAAAAATCAACAAACCTTGGCCGCCTATTCCTCAGCAGTCTTGCAAGATAAAATTCATCAAGTACTGACTGAGGCCTTGAAGGAAGTGGCTCCCTTCATCCCAGCAAACAGCCTATATTACACTTTGGTCAAACAAGGTTTAGAGAGCCTTCTCGCGAAATGGCTGGCTCTTGAAAAATCACGTCCACCTTTTACAGTCGCTGCCTTAGAACAGAAAAAAGAAATCATGATCGATCATTTTTCCTTTACGGTACGGGTTGATCGCATTGATGAAATCGCTTCCGGGAAGCAAGTCATTATCGATTATAAAACAAAAAAAACCTGTGAGATCGGTGCTTGGTTTGGTCTGCGACCTGAGGAGCCTCAACTGCCCTTATATTGTATTAGTCAGCCAGAAGCTACTGTTGGGCTTTTTTTCGCACAGCTGCATCCGACCTCGATTGCCATGAAAGGGCTTGCTCAACAAGAGCTGGCGCTACCGGGTGAAAAGGTCTTCAGCGAGAAAATAAAGGGCGATGCGCCTTCCTGGCCGGGTCAACTGGAGAAGTGGCGTCTACATTTAACGCAATTATTTCGTGACTTTGAAAAGGGTCTAGCTACAGTTGATCCAAAGAACAACAACGAAACCTGCCGTTATTGTGACTTGCATAGTTTATGTCGTATCCATGAAGAAGGTGGCTTTGATGAGTAAAACGATTCCTGATCAAGCAGCACGTATACAAGCTCTCGATCCGCGGCAATCCTTTATTGTGCAAGCACCTGCTGGTTCAGGAAAAACAGAACTACTTACCCAACGTTTTTTAAAATTGCTTGCCACTGTCAATGAGCCAGAAGAAATTCTAGCGCTGACTTTTACTAAAAAAGCTGCTTTGGAAATGCGCTCGCGTATTCGACAAGCCTTTATTAAAGCGCAGCAGGCGCCCCCAGAAGCCGCACATGAACAACAAACCTGGCAGCTAGCACAAGAAGCCCTTAAACAAGACGAGTTGCGCAATTGGGGCTTGCTCGCTAATCCCAATCGTTTACGTATTAAAACGATTGATTCTCTGAATACCCTTTTAACGCGACAACTGCCTTTGTTATCGCAGTTTGGTGCCTCACCGGAAATCATGGCTTATCCGAAAACACTCTATCGCGAAGCCGTGCAAACGGTCCTGACACATTTGGAAGAAAAGGTCTCTTGGTCAAGTGCAATTGCACAACTCTTGCTTCAATTAGATAATAATTTGCTGACAGCTGAGGATTTGCTCGTGGAAATGCTTAGTAAGCGCGATCATTGGCTGCCGCATATTATGGCTCATCAGGGTAAGTCCCCTTCTCTCCGTCTTGCCTTAGAAGCTAATCTCCAAGCTCTCATCGAAGAAAGCTTGACTACACTCAAGGCTGCTCTTCCCAAAGAAAGTATTCCTGACTTGGTTTCTCTTTTGCAATTTGCCGCAGCTCAACTAAAAACAATTAATCCGACTTCTCCCATTTTGGGCTGGACGAGTGGAGGCGAGCTACCGGGCACACAAGTAAGAGATAAAGAAAGTTGGCTTGCGCTTGCTGAACTCCTACTCACTAAAGATAAAACCTGGCGCAAAAAGATAGATAAAAATATCGGCTTTCCTCGTATTCAAAGCAAATCAAAAATGGATCCTCATCGGAACGCTAAGGATAAAATGAAACTGTTAATTGAGGACTTGAGTCAGCATGAAAAATTGCATCAGGCCTTGATTGATCTGCTTTATTTGCCAGAAGCAGGCTATTCTGAAACACAATGGGAGAGACTTCGTGCTCAAGCAGAGGTCTTAAAAATAGCTGTTGCGCAATTACAAGTTGTTTTTAAACTGAGTGGAAAAATAGACTATACAGAAAATGCTTTGGCTGCACTGCTCGCGCTAGGCGATGAAGATGCGCCGACTGATCTCGCCTTTGTGCTCGACTATCAGATCAAACATATTTTAGTTGATGAATTTCAGGATACCTCCAGTAACCAATATGAGCTGCTCAAAAAACTAGTTCGCGGTTGGCAAGCCGGAGATGGACGGAGTTTATTTCTGGTAGGCGATCCGATGCAATCTATTTATCGCTTTCGTGAAGCGGATGTCGGTTTGTTCTTACGCGCAAGACAACAGGGTCTTGGTTCAATCCCGCTCAAATCACTTACTCTTTCAGTGAATTTTCGCTCTACGCCTTCACTCATCACTTGGATCAATACTCATTTTAATCAGATCCTGCCGGTCTATGATGATATTGCAAGCGGCGCGGTCTCCTATACCGCTAGCATCAGCGGCAAGGCGACCGCTACAGCTGCTCTCTCTGCTGTGCAATTGCATGCTTTTTCAAACGACGATCCTTTAGCACAAACACAGGGAATCATCCGACTATTGCAACAAGAACAAGAACAGCAGCCAAACAATATGATTGCTATTTTGGTGCGTTCGCGAAATCATTTAAAAACACTGATTCCTGCTCTCAAAAATGCAAAACTTGCTTATCAAGCGGTAGAAATTGACCCCTTACAAACTCGACCGCTGATTCAAGATTTACTCGCCTTAACCCGCGCCCTGCTTTATCCTGCTGATCGTCTAGCTTGGCTTGCCATTCTCAGAGCGCCTTGTTGTGGCTTCACTCTTAAGGATCTACTCGTTCTTGCTAGCGCTACCAAATCAGCCTATTTTTGGCAGTGCATGCAAGACAGCGAGCTTGTCTTACAACTCAGTTCAGAAGGACAACTGCAGCTTAAACGCATCCTGCCCATCTTAACAAGCGCCTTAGCAGAGAGACATCGCGAAGATTTATTTACCTGGGTGGAAAAAACCTGGCTCGCCCTGGGTGGGCCGGCCTGTCTTGAAACAGAGGCCGAACTGCAAGACGCTAACATATTTTTTGACTTACTGAAAAAACTCAGTCCGGAGGGCAGTCTCAGTTTAAAATGGGCCTCTCTTGAAGAGGCGCTGAACCAGCTTTATGCACAAACACCTAGCCAAGCAGCTTGTCGTATTCAAATCATGACTATTCATAATGCAAAAGGTCTAGAGTTTGATACGGTCATCTTACCTCATCTGGAAAAAGGCATCAGTAAACAGGATAAGCCCTTGCTCACCTGGTTGGAACGCCCCCTGGTTAACAATCGTATGGCCTTACTCTTAGCGCCCATGGCTGCCATTGGCGAGGAAGAAGATAAACTCTATCAACATATTCGCAGACAAGATAAAAATAAAACCCAACATGAACAAGGTCGCTTGCTGTATGTAGCTGCAACACGAGCCAAAAAAACCTTACATGTCTGTATGTCACTTGAACACGAAGCCAATGGCGAATACAAACTTCCAATAGAAAGCAGTATGCTCAGAAAAATGTGGCCGACTATTCAACATGAACTAGGCTCATCTCCCCCTTCCCTTGACCGCGCTCCACAGCAGGAAAAAATTTCTTATCTGAATCGTCTAAGCTCTGATTGGACACATCCTCTGCCAGCTACTGCCTTCGCAGAAAGACCGGCTCTCAATACAATACAAGCCTTTCATTTAAGCCTGAATCAAGCGCCAATCATCGGGACTGTTGTTCATTACATTCTTCAGCAAATTTCCAATTTTGGTCTCAGCTGGTGGAATAATAAATCAGCTTCAGAATATCGTGCTTATTTTAAAGCTTTACTAATTAAAAATGGTAGCTTACCAACAGAAGTTGAAGTAGCCCTTGAGAAAGTTGAAAAGGCTATTTTCAATACCCTAGCCGATCAGCGCGGTCAATGGCTGCTACAAGAATGGCAAGAAGCCCAAGCAGAATTCGCTCTCACCGCTCTCATCAAGGGTCAAGCCACAAGACTCGTGATCGATAGAACTTTCGTGGATGAAAAAGGAGTACGATGGATCATTGACTATAAAACAACTGTCCCCGAAGACCACAATCTCCCTGTCTTCTTAGCAAAAGAGAAAGAAAAATACGCCTCTAAAATGCAGAGCTACCACCAAGCGCTGGCCTCAATGGACCCGCGTCCTATCCGCCTTGGACTCTATTTTCCGCTTGTACCGGCCTGGTGTGAATGGCAGTAATCGATCATCAAAGATTATACTGATTTTTTTTCTATATCTTTAAAACCACGCAAAATAATCGGGGGACGATTAGGAAATTTAGCTATTAATTTTAATTCGCCACCCATCGCTTTAATATAAGACACCAGTGTTGAAAGTAAAAGATCAGAACGCCTTTCTAATCTGGAAATTGATTCCTGATTCATATGCAATTTAGAACTCATAGCTGTCTGAGTCAAATGAAGTGCTTTTCGTAAATCACCTAAAGCCATTTCTTTAGAAATTAATTCTTTGGCTCGAGAATTGATCTTCCTTCTCCGTGCGGGTGATAATTTTTTTAATTTATTTTTCAAGGTAGTAGTCATAGTTTACCTCATTAATGATTCAAATATTCAGAAAAGCGTTTATCTGCTTTTTTAAGCAGTTCTTTATAAAAATGCTTCTCACTTGTGCCAGCTTTATTTCCAGCAACTAATAAAATGGCTTCTCGTTTTGGATCAAAAGCAAAAGCTACCCGCCATACCCCATTATCTGCTTTAAAACGTAATTCTTTCATGTTTGTGAACCTTGAACCTTTCAAGGTATCTACTGTAGGCCTACCTAATTGAGGGCCATATTCCTCTAAAAGCAAAGCATGCGCTAGCAACTCATCCTGAACTTCAGGCCTCAGTTCATCAAATTCAGCTTCAAAACTCTTGTAAAATTTCACTGTCCATTTTTTCATATTATGCCATATAGATCATATGATTTAAATATCATATTTGAATTAAAATATCTTAATCGTTTCCCCCTTGTACCATCCCTATGCAAATGGGATAATCAAGAATAAGCTGGTTAGTTCGAGCCAGCTCATCTTAAACAAGGAGGTTTTGCCATGAAAAAGGATACTGCGCTAGTTGTTTCCGGTTTTATTTTTGCTATCGTTGCTCTTGCTCATGTCGTTCGTTTTTTTCTTAAAACAGAAATTATTATCTCAGGTCATGTTTTATCGATGGAAGCAAGCCTTATTGCCTTTGTCATAGCTGGGCTACTTTCTATTTGGATGTTTATGGCGAGTAAAAGCTGAAAAATTGTAAGCGTTCACGGCTGACGATTCGTACCATCCCCCTTCCTCCACGCTTTCGCGGAGCAATCCCCCTTCCTCTACGCTTTCGGAGCAAATCCCCCTTCCTCCACGCTTTTTGTGGAGGAAGGGGTTAGGGGTAGGAGGTCGTTTTTCTAGCCTTCTACAAAAACATCAGGAAAAAGCGGCATACTTGGGTTTAAAGCATAGCCACTAAAATCCTTTACCCCACGCGACCGCAATAATTCCTCATCAATAAAAAAATGACCCGTAGTGCTTCGACTATCACTGCTTAAGATTTCATAAGCGGCATCAGCCATAATACTGGGTTTGCGGCTGGCTTGATAAACCTCCTTAGGGAAATTAACAGCAACAGCAGCTGTTGCAATGGTGGTTTTTGGCCACAAAGAATTGACGGCAATACCAGCCGACTTAAATTCTTCAGCAAGGCCGAGTGTACACATACTCATTCCATATTTAGACATCGTATACGCCAGATAATCTTTGAACCATTTGGCCTGCATGTTTAAGGGCGGGGAAAGATTTAAAATATGGGGATTGTTGGCTTGTTGCAAATGGGGAATGCAGGTTTGTGAACATAAAAAAGTGGCACGCGCATTCACCTGAGCAATTAAATCATAGCGTTTCATTGGTGTTTTTAAGGTAGGCGCAATAAAAATAGCTGAGGCATTATTCACTAAAATATCGAGACCGCCAAAGGTTTTAACAGCCTGACTAACAGCAGCCTGCACCATTTCATCTTGACGCACATCCACCTGAAGGGGCAAAGCCTTGCCGCCGGCTTCTTCTACTTCTTTCGCCACGCTGTGAATTGTTCCTTCTAAAGAAGGATGTTGCTCAGTTGTTTTAGCCGCCAAGACTATTTTGGCACCATCACGCGCACAACGTAAGGCGATTTCACGACCAATGCCACGACTCGCACCGGTAATAAATATCACCTTATCCTTTAACTTAGACATTTCTACTCTCCTTTCAATTTAAATAAGGCTGCGACTTTGCGCAGTGAATTCAGCTAAGCTGATACCACGATTGGGCTCCTGAGTCTACAAAATGCTGCTCGCTATCACAATGCCCTAAATTAAAATCTTCAGTCGCAAGCGTGCTTTGTAGAAGTACTCTCAAATTATCCTCATTTTCCTTCAGCAGTAAAAGCGTCAGACGATAATAAACAGCCTCTGCCTGCTTTTCTCCTCGAAGTTTGGCACAAGCATCTTTTCCAAGCGGCTCAACTACATAGTAAGCTCTCAAGCGAGTTGCTCTGCTTTGGCAGGCATGTTCAAACCACCAGGCTAGCGGATAAGTTGATAATTGCTGAGGAGAAAGCACCGATATAGAGCAAGTTCTTTTAATTTGCTGAATAGAAGTGCTCAGTTCTGCCAATATACGCTCTGCCTCATTTAATAAAAGCCGCTTCGCTTTTTGATCAGAGAGTAATTTTTCTGTTAAAAAAACCTCATCTAGAGCAGTGAGCCCTAGCAGGGCAAAGACTTGCATAAACATTAAAACGGCTACAAGCACAAACCCTTTTTGTTTTTTCATGCAGACTGATTCCTTAATATTACAAAATCATATTCCGTTTTTGTCAGCGCTTTTTGTCGCGCCTTGAGTTCGATAGAAAGGCCTGTATGATTTCTCACCTGATGAAACCTTATTTTTAGTTGCTGAATACCTTCGACCAGCTCTCTTTTTCGCCCGCTTCGATCTGTCCAATACAAAGCAAAAATTGCCTCTCCCCTAGGATCTCGTCGTTTTGTTTTCTCAACCGAATAGCTATTGATTTCCAGTGAACCGACTTCAGCCTCTATTCCATAGTGATAGCGCAGTGGTTGTCGAGTAATAATGATTTGGCGGTTCTTCTCTTTGAACTGTTTTTCTACTTGGAAAATATCAGCATGCTTACAATCAGAAATAATTAAAACTTCGCCAGGAGCAAAAGCTAAATCTGTCGACAGTTCCAAAACTGAGGATTCTGACCTTTGTTTTTGCAAAACAGCTGCTTCTACACTGCGATGTCTAATGGTGACTAGGGCTGAGTGAAGCTGATCCTGCCCTAGCTCTACTTGCTTGTTTGCATAAAAAGGATAGGCACTGTTATTGTTCAGCGGAAAATCGGCATCTAGCTGTGGACAACCGATAAAACCAGCCATTTCAAGCTCAGCATGCAGTCGTTGCAAAGCAAAACGAGCATGCTTGTGTAAGAGGCTTAAACTATTAAAAACCTCTTGTTGATGTTTTGTAGCAACAGAGATAAAAGATAAAAGTAATACTAGCAATAAACTGAGCGTTAAACTGAGCAGCAACTCAATTAAAGTGAGCCCCGCCTGCTGTGAAAGCTTTATATGACAAACTGTGCTCTGAGACATCCGGCTGTTTTCTCTTCTTTATTACCCCAGGAAAGCGTGATCAGATACACTGGATAAGTACCCGTGACCGAACCCAGACCCTGTGGCAGCAGTTCTTTGTTTTCCTGATTCCAAGCGAATAATTCGCCATTCAGGCCCCCTTGCACATCTAAAATGCGCAGCCTTTCTTCCATATTTTCGAGCTGTTGCTCTGCTAAGCTAGCAAAGTAAGCTTGTCGATATAAACGCAGAGCTTCAAGTTCCATCACATCCAAACCGAGAAGCAGGAGAGACAGTAAAAATAAACTAAGCAAGACTTCTATTAGACTGACTCCGGATGTTAAACTAGGACGCATGACTTCTGACCTCAAAAGGATAAAAAAATGGACAAGCTGCGCAGCAAACACTGCCTACCCTGTGAGGGCGGCGTTCCCGCACTCGATGTGGAAACGATTAAAAAAAATTTAAAACAACTGGGGAGTGAGTGGCAGGCCAGCGAGGATTACAAGAAAATAATAAAGGATTTTCATTTTAAGAATTATTATCAAACAATGGCCTTTGTCAATGCCATTGCCTGGATGGCACATCGAGAAAATCACCATCCTGATTTAGAAGTAGGTTATAATCACTGTCGCGTTCAGTATAGCACGCATGCAGTAGATGGGCTGACTGAAAATGATTTTATCTGTGCACAGCAAGTGGAAAGTTTGAATGAGCCTTTGGAAGTAAATGCTTGTTCTATTAAATAATCACAAAGAATGAGGCAGGCCTCCTGAACGCAGCACTGTCATCCTAAACGCAGCACTGTCATCCTAAACGCAGCACTGTCATCCTGAACGCAGCACTGTCATCCTGAACGAAGTGAAGGATCTATTACTAAAATACTGAGATCCTTCGCTGCGCTCAGGATGACAGTGCTGCGTTCAGGATGACAGTGCTGCGTTCAGGATGACAGTGTTGCTTCGCTCAAGATGAAATGTTACTAAGCATTCCGTTTAGCAAAATCAATCATAAACTCTACCAAGCAATCAACTCCTTCTTCTGGCATGGCATTATAAATGCTAGCACGGCAGCCGCCGGCTACGCGATGTCCCCGTAAATTAGCTAAGCCTGCTTGGGTAGCTTGTCTTAAAAAATCATCTGTTAACTCTTCTCGTTTCAGACTAAAAACAACATTTAAAAGAGCTCGGCAAGCGGGATCAATTTTATTAACATAAAAATCGCTATGCTGATCTATACAAGTATAGAGTTTTTTAGCCTTACGTTGATTACGTTCGCCAATCACTTTCAAGCCCCCCTGTCGCTTGATCCAGGCTAAAACGAGACCGGCAAAATAAATAGCATAGGTAGGCGGCGTATTATAACAAGATTTATATTCCACATGAGCTTGATAACTGTAAAGTACAGGGGTAAAGGCTAAGGGCTCTTTTACTAAATCTTCTCGAATGATCACAATAGTAATGCCTGCCTGACCGACATTTTTTTGGGCGCCGGCATAAATTAAGCTAAATTGATTTACCTCGATGGGGCGAGAAAGAATAGATGAGGTCATATCAGCGACCAAGGGTACATTACCTAGCTGAGGAACCCAATGAAACTCGATGCCATCTACAGTTTCATTGGGGGTATAATGCAGATAAGCAGCTTTGGGAGTCATTTTCCATTCATCTTGCAAAGGTAGGCGATGTCTGCCATCTTCGACAATCGTCTGCCCAGCTACATTAATATCACCATAGCGCTTAGCCTCGACCACAGCCTTATGAGACCAGATGCCGGTTTCTATATAATCTGCTCGTTTATTATCTTCGCTGAGTAAATTAAGCGGTACCATCGAAAATTGGCTTGAGGCACCACCGGCAACAAATAGAACCTGATAATGAGAAGGAATTCCTAAAATTTCACGTAGATCAGCTTCAACTTGTTCTAAAACTGCTTGAAACTCTGGCCCTCGATGTCCAAGCTCCATAATAGACATGCCTAAACCATGCCAATCCAACATTTCTTCTTGTGCTTGACGAAGCACCTCTTCTGGCATCATGGCAGGACCGGCACTAAAATTATAAACACGACTCATAAACTTCCTCACTTTTTTCGATGTTCCCTTAACAAAATAGCAATTAAAGACCAACATTTAGGATGGGATTGTTTCTTTAATTAAAGCTATAATAATGCTGTTTACCCCTCTACTGCAAGGAGCCTTTAGGATGAAATTAAAAAGCGCAGGAACTCGCTTCCGGGAAGCCCTAGCACAGGAACAACCACTACAAATTGTCGGCACACCCAATGCCTATACGGCCCTCTTGGCCAAACAGAGTGGCTTCACCGCGCTTTATCTTTCCGGGGCCGGCGTTGCTAATCTTTCTTTTGGACTCCCGGACTTAGCCCTCACCCATCTAGGCGATGTGCTGGAGGATGCACGACGTATTACTAGCGTTACCTCACTCCCTCTCCTCGTCGATTTAGATACCGGTTGGGGTCATGCCTTTACTATTGAACGGGCTATCAAAGAAATGAGCCGCGCTGGCGTTGCAGCTGTTCACCTCGAAGATCAGGTACAGGCTAAACGTTGCGGTCATCGTCCGGGTAAATTACTCGTCGATACCGCCGAAATGGTCGATCGTCTTCAAGCCGCCTTAGCGGCCAGACTCGATTCGAGCTTGATTATTATGGCACGTACAGATGCGCTCGCCGCGGAAGGTTTAGAAAAAACAATTAAACGTTTAAGCACCTATGTAGAAGCCGGTGCTGATATGGTCTTTCTGGAAGGGGCAAGAACACTCAATGATTATCGTGCTATCACGCAAGTCATTCAGGTGCCGGTTCTTGCGAATATGACAGAATTTGGAGTGAGCCCCTTATTCACAACACAGGAATTAGCGGAAGTCGGCGTAAAAATGGTACTGTACCCACTCACTGCTTTCCGCGCGATGAGCCAAGCTGCTCTGAAAGTCTTTCGCAGCTTGCGAGAACAAGGCACACAAAAAAATCTTCTTTCGGAAATGCAAACGCGGGAAGAATTATATGACATTTTAGATTATCATCGCTATGAAAAATTTTTGGATCAACTTCATTCAGGAAAAAAATCATGATTACCAAAGCGAGCGGTCTTGAAGGTGTGATTGTTGGAGATACTGCTATTTGCACCGTTGGAAAAGCAGGCCTGGGACTCAACTATCGAGGCTATTCCATCGATGATTTAGCCTTACAAGCTTCTTTTGAAGAGGTCGCTTATCTTCTATTATATGGAAAATTGCCAACTGCAGAAGAATTACAGCGCTATCAGCAAACACTCCTTACAAAACGAGCCCTACCTGCCGCCTTAAAAACAGTACTGGAACTGATTCCTGCTTCTGCTCATCCAATGGATGTGCTGCGTACTGGCTGCTCTTTTCTCGGCACCCTGGAGCCAGAAACGAAACAACATGGGCCCCTCGAAGTAGCAAACCGTTTACTAGCCTGCCTACCCAGCATGCTGCTTTACTGGTATCACTTCCACCAACAAGGACTGCGTCTTGAAACCGAGAGTACTGAAGAAACAATTGCCGGCTATTTTCTTTCTCTTTTATATCAACAAGCGCCGCCTGAAAACTTTCGTCGTGCTTTTGATGTTTCCTTAATTCTTTATGCAGAACATGAATTGAATGCTTCCACCTTTGCTGCTCGGGTGACGACTTCCACCGAAGCCGATTTTTATTCTGCTCTCGTATCTGGTATTGGCACCCTACGTGGCCCTTTGCATGGCGGAGCCAATGAGGCAGCAATGGAACTGATTCAACAATTTAAAACGCCTGAAGAAGCTGAAGCAAAAATTAAAGCGATGCTAGCCCATAAAGTTAAAATTATGGGCTTTGGTCATCGTGTTTATAAAGATTCTGATCCGCGCTCCGATCTCATTAAAGCTTGGTCAAAGCAGCTGGCACAAGAAGCAGCGGATGGCTATTTGTTTGCAGTCTCTGAACGAATTGAACAGGTGCTACGAGAAGAGAAAAAATTATTTCCCAATCTCGACTTTTACAGCGCAACGACCTATCATTTTTGCAACATCCCAACCTTCTTATTTACGCCTATCTTTGTCCTCGCTCGAATCACAGGCTGGAGTGCACATATTCTGGAGCAGCGTTCTCATAACAGGCTCATCCGACCAGAAGCAACTTATGTTGGTCCCGAAGAACAGGCTTTCACTCCCCTAGAAGCAAGAGGATAAGGCTATGTTAAGCCCTCCTAGCAGTGAAAATCTTCGCCCCGCCTTTGATGAAGAATTAATTGCCATTGCCGCTTATCTGAGTCAACCTATTCATAGTGAATTGGCCTATTCCACAGCAGCTTATTGTTTAATGGATGCCCTCGGCTGCGCCATCTTGGCTTTACAATATCCTGAATGCAGTAAATTGCTGGGACCACTTATTCCTGGCACCATTGTGCCTGCGGGCGCACGCGTCCCTGGCACACACTATATTCTTGATCCGGTGCAAGCAGCTTTTAATATCGGCACCCTCATCCGTTGGTTAGATTATAATGATACCTGGCTCGCTGCAGAATGGGGACATCCTTCTGATAACCTAGGCGCTATTCTAGCTGTCGCTGATTATCAAAGCCAACAACTGCTCTTACAAAAAAAAGAACCGCTGCGCATTCGGGCTATTTTAACAGCCATGATTCAGGCCTACGAAATCCAAGGCATTTTAGCCTTAGAAAATAGCTTTAACAAACTGGGCTTAGATCATGTTGTTCTTGTCAAAATTGCTTCTGCCGCCCTCGCCTCCAAGCTTTTAGGTGGGACCAAAGAAGAAGTGATTCAAACTCTCTCTCAGGCCTGGCTTGATGGACCAAGCCTCAGAACCTATCGGCATGCACCTAATACGGGCTCACGAAAATCCTGGGCAGCCGGCGATGCGACGAGCCGTGCGGTTTTTCTAGCTTGGCTCACCCAACGTGGTGAAAGAGGCTACCCCAGCGCCTTAACAGCCAAAACCTGGGGTTTTTACGATTCTACTCTTCGCGGACAGTCTTTAAAAAGATCTCGACCTTATCATTCCTATGTCATGGAAAATATTTTATTTAAAGTAGCCTTTCCCGCTGAATTTCATGCCCAAACCGCTGTTGAATGCGCTTTCAAGTTACACCCACTCATGAAGGGTAGGCTTCAACAAATTGAAAAAATAGAATTAAGCACTCAAGAATCTGCCTTGCGGATTATTAACAAAACGGGCCCGCTTCATAATCCCGCGGATCGCGACCACTGCATTCAATATATGGTCGCCGTTGCGCTTGTTAAGGGAAATTTAAAAGCCGAATATTATGAGGATAGTTTCGCAAAGGATCCCTCCATCGATTTTTTGCGCTCCAAAATACAGGTTCAAGAAAACTCACAATTTTCTTTAGACTATCTTGATCCGGATAAGCGTTCCATTGCTAACAGCCTACAAGTTTTTTTCGTAGACGGCTCTTCTACCGAAAAAGTGAGCATTGAATATCCCCTCGGGCATCCACAAAGACGCCAGGAAGCTATTCCACTACTTTTTGAGAAATTCAAAAATAATTTAGCTTCTCATTATAAGCAAGCAACAGTCGACAAAGTGACTGCCCTTTTTAGGGATCAAGCAGCTCTAGAAGACCTGCCGCTTACTACTTTTATGGAATTATTTATTCCTTAAAATATATTCGCATCAAGTGCCCCTCCTCTCCCCATCCCTCTCCTCCCGCAAAAAGCGCGGGCGGAGAGGGGGTTT
>CAYXNR010000035.1:0-23646 GCA_964466595.1 uncultured Coxiellaceae bacterium
GCGTCTAATCCACCCTACCAATTTTAAAAATAAGACTTGTGTAGATACCAATGACTCTTTTAGCTGCATCCAGTCTTTTAAATGCTCTGGATTCCGGCTTAAAGCATGCCGGAATGACAATTTCTCCAGGTCAACCGAATACTTACCTAAGTCACAGAAGAACTAATTTGGATTTTCTAAACTTAAAACACCCGAGTTGTAATCATAGGCAAAAAGCTCAGCATAACGTCCATATTCAATAATCGTATGCAAGACCTGTTCAGCATCTTTTTCTGAAACATAATCTTCTAGCAGCGATAGAAATTGCTCTTCTAAAGCACGATGGCGGGGGTGATGAATGAGGCGTTCATAAATAAAGCGGGCGAGTGGTACATATTTTTTTAAATGTTCGGAAAATATTTTCTTTCTTTCCAAAATATCTGCATCAACAAAACGTTTTCCTTCCTCTGTAATAGCAATATCCCCTTTGGAAACTTTGGCAAAATGTAAAATATCTAAAAGCTCGGTTAAGGGAAAAAGATCGTCAATGCCCAACATCAAGGTCTCTGCTACATCTGGTAAATCCATTTTACCTTGCCGCTCTGGTTCATTTAGAATTTCTAACAAGCCCGTGAGCTCGGCAACTGAGGTGTCAGGCAGGCGATAGCCGATATCAATGACAATATGCTCCACCATGCCCTCTTTCATTCTTTCCTCTTGCGGCTGGGTTGTCATGAGCGTATAAACTCGATCAACCTGATTACGAAAGCGCGGATCAATATCACTACGGGGATAGGGCAGCGTAATTTTTAATTCAGCGCGAATCGTTCCGGGATTGCTACTGAAAACAATAATGCGATCCGCTAATAACACTGCTTCTTCAATATTGTGGGTGACAAATAAAATAGCCTTTAAACCTGTTTTTTTGCTTTGCCATAAATCTAAAAGATCGCTTTTTAAATTATCAGCCGTTAAGACATCCAAAGCGGAAAAAGGTTCATCCATTAATAAAATATCGGGATTGACTACCAAGGCCCGAGCAAAGCCTACACGTTGGCGCATACCACCAGATAATTCCTTGGGATAGGCTGTTTCAAAGCCGTCTAAGCCAATCATGTCAATCGCTTTCAAGGCGCGTTCCCGACGTTCTATAGGTGGAATGTGCAAAGCCTCGAGACCTAATTCAACATTTTGTAAAACGGTCAGCCAGGGTAGCAGTGCAAAGGTTTGAAATACCATGGAAGCGCCGTGGACTGGCCCAAGGACAGGTTCTGCACGATAATAAACCATGCCTTCTGAAGGCTGATCAAGGCCAGCTAAAATACGAAGGAGGGTTGATTTTCCGGAGCCTGATTTACCTAAGATCGCAACAATTTCGCCTTCATACATACGAAAATCGACGTCTTGGAGAGCCAATAATTCTTGTCGTTCTCCTTTTCTAAAGGATTTTTGTACCTTTACCACCTCAAAAATAGGCTCAATCATGATACACCTCTAATCCAAAACAAAGCGATTCAGGGCTAGCACATAAAGCGGACGCCAAAATAAGCGATTAATCACAAGAACCAACAAACTCATGACCCCAATAGCAAGCGCTGTTTGAGTAAAATTTCCTTGGGCTGTTTGATCCGAGATATAAGCACCCAAGCCCGGTATTTTAACCGTCGTTTGTCCCCAGCTGACGACCTCAGCCACAATACTCGCATTCCAGGTGCCTCCCGCAGCAGTAATCGCACCGGTAATATAATAAGGGAAAATACCTGGTAAAATAACACGACGCCAGCGCAACCAGGTGCCAATATCAAAATTATCGGCCACATCAAGAAAATCTTTGGGTAAGAGAGAAGCACCGGCAATGACATTAAACAGGATATACCACTGAGCACCTAAAATCATTAAAGGGGTCAAACCCAATTCCGGATTAATATGGAACATGACAACAGCCATGATGACTAGCGGATAAAAAAGATTAGCAGGAAAAGCCGCCAAAAATTGGGCTAGCGGTTGAACAACCTGGGCAAGAGCGGGACGAAGCCCGATATAGACGCCAATCGGTACCCAGATGAGGGAGGACAAAAACACTAAAATAAAGACGCGTAAAGCGGTTAAGGTCCCTAAGAAGAAAATAGACTGCAGAACCTGCCAGGAAAAATGGTGGATGAAATAGGCGCCGCCGAAAAGAATCAGAAGAAGCATCAGCAACCAGAAAATAATTTCTTCTAGGTAGATAAAAAACCAGCTGCGCCGTGAAGTAGTCGCAGGCTTAAAAGAAAAGCGGTAAGGAAAGGCAGGCCAGCGCATATTCACAAAAGCATTCCAAAGCAGATTGATTTTAGCGCCCCCATAACGGACCAAGCGTGTGCGTTGCAACATACTCATTAACCAGGAGCGAACCTCTCTTTGAGAGGCTATATTTTCGGCTTTAAATTTTTCTGCCCAAGCGACCAAAGGACGAAATAAAATTTGATCGTATAATAAAATCACGACAAACATCGTCATAATGGCATAGAAAATAGCTTGTAAATTGGCTTCCTGAATGGCTACTGCAATATAAGAACCAATGCCTGGCAAGAGTATCTGTTGGTTTGCTACTGAGATAGCCTCAGAGGCCACTACAAAAAACCAACCAGCAGACATCGAGACCATCATATTCCATAGTAGACCGGGTAAAGAATAGGCTACCTCAATCCGCCAAAATCGCTGCCAAGCCGATAAATGAAACATGCTGGCGACTTCTTGCAAATCAGCCGGCACCGTACAGACTGTTTGATAAAACCCCAAGGCCATATTCCAAGCCTGGGAAGTGAAAATTGCAAAAATTGCCGCACATTCCGGGCCGAGCAAACTGCCAGGAAAGAGTTTAATAAAGCCGACCACCGTGATAGATAAAAAGCCCAGAATCGGTACCGATTGCAAAATATCAATTAAAGGAATGATAAAACCTTTGGCTCTTTTACTCTTGGCTGCCCAGGTGGCAATAGTTAAAGTAAAGAGTAGAGAGAAAGCTAAAGCAATAAGCATGCGCATGACTGTTCTTAAAGCATAAAAAGGCAGAGAACGCGGATCGAGCGAAATCGGAATGCTCGTGCCCAACTGATAAGGCACCGTCATCTGTTTGGCATTCCAAGCGAATACTAGAATCAGGCTGAAAAAAAAGATAAAAGCGAAAATATCCCAATAATTTGGATAGAGGCGGTTTTTATAAACCGTCATGAATGTATTGCCTAAGAAATTCATGGCTCTACCCCCTTAAGGCTCTGGGCAATTATAGCAACCGCCCACCATCTACCGCCAAGATCTGTCCGGTAATATAATCAGCATCTCTTACAAAGAAAAGCACTGCTTTGGCAATATCCTCTGGGCTGCCTATTCGCTTTAAAGCAGCCTCATTGATAATTTTCTGCTTCAGCGCTTCAGCAAGCTGATTTTCTCCTTCTGGCCAGATGATCATGCCCGGCGAAATGGCATTGACTCGAATCCTTGGCGCTAACTCTTTTGCCAATATTCGCGTTAAAGCAACCAGACCAGCTTTAGTGAGGCAATAGACACTATAATCGCCAAAGGGCTTGTCGACGTGGATATCCGTGAGATTAATAATACAGCCTGCGGTCTTTGCCAAATAAGGCGCAGCCAATTGCGCTAAAAAAAAAGGGGCCTTGAGATTGGTATCCATCAAGACCGTCCAGTCTTCTTCCTTAATTTGTCCAAAAGGCGTTTTGTTAAAGCAGGAGGCATTATTGACTAAGACATCTAGTCTTCCCCATTCCGCTTCGGCCCGTTCAAGCAGTTGCTTCAGCGCTCTTCCCTCTTGCAGTTCCGCCCTAGCTATGAGGGCAGAATGCGGTCGTTTTTGATTAAAAACAGAACAAAGTTGCTCTGCTTCTGTTATAGCCTGCCGATAGTGTAAAACCAGGTTATAGCCTGCCTCGTGACAAGCCTCTGCTACAGCCGCGCCAATTCTTCGCGCAGCACCTGTTATCAGAACTACTTTCGTCTCGGCCTTCACCTTTAAGCTTTCTCGTCTTTGTAGACTCGGTATATAATAGCAAAAGGATTCTAAACATGCCTTCTATGATGACCACTTTACCCCCTCTTAGTCCTGAAATGCAGAAACAGGGCGAGGCCATGCTAAACCACCTGGAACAGCTTATTCAAAAAGCTGGCGGTCATATTTCCTTTGCTCATTTCATGAAACATGCGCTCTATGCTCAAGACCTTGGCTACTATACTTCTCCTTTGCAGAAATTTGGGGAAACAGGTGATTTTGTTACAGCGCCTGAAATCTCGCCCTTATTTGCCAAAACACTAGCACGACAGTTTGCAGCCATTTTAAGCACTATGCCCGAAGCTGCCATCTTAGAATTAGGCGCGGGTACGGGTATTTTTGCCAAAGAGGTCATGACTGAACTGAAAGAATTGCAAGCGCTACCATCCCAGTATTATATTTTCGAAGCAAGCCCGACCTTGATTGCGCGTCAAAAGAAAGTCTTAGAAACAAGTTGCCCGCAATTTTTTTCTCGCTTCAACTGGCTTACGGAGCTTCCCGATCATTTTCAAGGTATTATTTTTGCTAATGAATGGCTTGATGCCCTGCCCGTGCATTGTTTTCGCATTGAAAATAAAACCGTTACAGAACGCTGTGTGACTTTTAAAAATAAACAATTGACTTGGAAAACAGTAGCGCCGCAAACGCAGGCCCTGCACAAAAAAGTTTTAGCGCTCATGAATCACTATGCCTGGCCGGAGGGCTATGAATCAGAAATTAATCTCTTGCTGCCTCGCTGGATAAAAACGCTCGCGAAGCTACTTGATAAGGGCGTATTACTTTTTTTTGATTATGGCTATGAACGCGAGGAATATTATCATCCTGAGCGCTCCTGCGGGACACTGCGCGCTTATTTTCAACATCGAATGCATGCTGATCCTTTTCTCTATCCAGGGTTGCAAGATCTCACTGCCCATGTTGATTTCACGACCGTGGTAGAACAGGCTATCTCTGCCGGCTTGGATCTAGCAGGCTACACCACACAACAAGCCTTTCTCATCGCCTGCGGCATCGGAGATTTCGCTAACAGCTTCCCCACCTCTCAAAAAGCATATCGGCAAAACCAGGCCTTAAAATTACTCCTCTTGCCTTCCGAAATGGGCAGCTTAATCAAGGCAGTGGCTTTTACTAAAAATTGGAATGAACCCTTAGACGGATTTTCTGGTGGGGTCAAATCTTGTCTTCAACCTTCACCTCCCCATTATCGGGCGAAGGTTGAAGACAAGATCATATCATTACCCACATCTTTGAAAAACCCATAACCTCTGCGACTGATCGATAAACCGCTTCCATAAAGCTTGCAGTACAATGCATTAACGGACCTTCAATGAGTCGCTTATTATCAATTGCCCGTACTTGATCAATCAATAAGTCTGATTCCTTTTCCAAATTCTCATGTGGCTTGATGCGAACTCTTAATGGTTCTGCCTTGTTAATGAGCTTTGTGGTCAGCGGGATAATCAGCGTAGAAGGATGGCCAACGTCTAATAATGCCTGGTCTTGCACGATTAAAACGGGACGACATTTTCCTGCCTCCGTTCCACGGGAGGGATTGAGATTAGCTAACCAGATCTCGCCTTGTCTAATCTTTAGGGTCATCTTCAATCTCACCAAATTCTTTATTCACTTTGATGCTTTCTTTTCTTACTAACAAACTGATCGCTTTTAACCTCTCCCTTCGTTTCATGTTTTTTATATTTTCATTCATTTGCTCGATAGCCATGCGCATATAAGCAGCCCGTGAAAGATGATTATCCTGGGCCAGGATATCAACCTCACGCAGAATCTTTTCCGGCAAGCGTATTGAAATAAGAGTCATAATGTAGTCTCTAATGTATTACATTTTTGTAGTATACGATGTAATTCGACGCTATGGAAGCACAGGGTGGGCGCTAGAAAATTACGAATAGAGCTACCGGGCGGCAAGCTGCATTCTTAGGGCGCCCGGAGATAATTTTTAACTCAATTGTGGAAAGGGAGTATTTTGTAATCAAGCACATTTAAGCCTGTTAGCAACCACATTCTCAGGATTAAAAATTCGAGCTAAGGTTTCGCTCAGTGAATTATTCTGCAAGGAAACAGAAACATCATTTTCGTTAGCCCACCGTGTGATCATGTCAAACTCTCTTCTCGCCACCGCTTTCAGATTTTCGTCTTGAATATTATCAGGGTTACCTAAAACTAAAATTAGCTTGTCTGGCTTATTAAATCGCTTTGCTCGAATATCAGCTACAAGCTCCTTGAGGAGCTCAGGACGATTCTTACTGAATTGCCACGATAAATAGAGAGGACAGTGTTCTAAGATCATAGGCCGGTCTTGAGTATAGAGATCAATTTTTTGTTCGTCGAGTTCCTTTGATATCTTCTCCAAATGAACGGGATTAGTATCGCTGTATAAATATATCAAGGCCCCCTCTCTACACGCCGTTTCTTGCAAAAGGAGGATTTTTTCGGCAAAATTACCTACCGTGATCATTTCATTCCATTCAGCCCAAAATTCATCACTTTCCATCGTCTTAATTCCAAATAAAGCTAAAAGCCGTAAGTTAAACGCTTCCCGTGTAATTTCTCCTCGATTAAATTGTTCTGATAAAAGGAAGGATTGCTTTTGCAGTTCAGGCGTTAAGCTAAACTCAGCGTTTTCTTCTTTTGCTTTTTTCAGCAGCTTAGCAATAAATCCACTTGCATCGACCTTCTCAAGCAACATGCCTAATGATAAAGCGATTCCGACTCGATTTTGCATAGTAAACTCTCCTATATTATTAGATTATTAGGCGTGGATTCTATAACCTTTATCCTGCCCAAAACAACAAAAATTTAAGATCAACCAAGGGCATTTTACTGCGGGCAGGTAAGCATGAAGGCGGGAAATCTTGGATTATATTTCTTCGGTATCTGATAATGAGGGTTGGAAGTGAATCGAGGGGACTTAGTAACGGTAGCTTTGCCGGAGGATTATGGAAAACCGCGTCCCGCTTTAGTTATTCAATCAGACTTGTTTGAGGGTCATCCTTCTATCACTCTTCTCCCAATCACAAGCGAGCTCAGAGAAACGCCGCTATTTCGAATTACCGTGGAACCGACAAAAGAAAATGGACTTCAAAAAAAATCGCAAGTAATGGTGGATAAAGCTCATACGGTTGCGCGCGAAAAGTTAAGCCAGCCTTTCGGAAAATTGGACGAAGTCCTCTTGCTCTCCATTAATAGAGCGCTGGTTTTGTTCTTGGGCTTTGCTTGATTAAGAGGTAAGAGTGAAGGTTGAAGACAAGATTTGAGCTCACTTATTTCCGAGGTTTAGGAAGCGGAAGGTCGTCACTCCCTTTTTTGGTTTGTTGCATAGCTGTATTGAAAGCTTTTTCTGCTTTTTTGGATGCTGCTGCTTTTCTGGATTCCTTTTTTTCCTCTGTTGTGGCAAAAAGGTTATAGGTACGATGTTTAGAGTAGTTATAAGCCGTACCTACTATTACGATAGGTATGCCTATTCCTGTACAGGCTAATGCAAAGGAAGCGACAAAGACCTTCCATCCAGCTAATTTGCATTCATTTTTATTTTCTGCTTTGATCGCTTTATCAGCACTCACTACTGCATCGCGAACCCTTAACAGCTTTTCTGTGTTAGAATCTTTTTCTTCGTATTGTTCCAAACTTTTTGGTGCTGCACCACCAGGTTGATCCTCCTCCTCATCAAAGCCTGGCGCAGAAGGCAGAACCTGTGGTGATGGATTATCACAAGCGTCTAACACGCTCTTAAATGCCTGTAGTTGCAGATAAATCTCTTGGTTTTGAATGGATGTTTTGGAAGTTTCATCCAATTTACTGTCTGTGGTGCTCTCTGAAAAATGGTCAAGAATATCATTTAAAGCCTTGTTTTCAGCATTGGAAAGTTCTGCTGGATTGGCTTTTCCTAGATCTACTTGCCCTAGATCTAGCCCTCCAAGGTTATTTTTATTTAATTCAATCATTTTTCTTAATAAATTCCGAATCTGTTTAATAGCAGTAGCTTGCGATTCAAATACAATATTAGGCGCGTGAATTTTTTCAATGTTATTTCTTCTGACTATTATTGATTCAATCATACCATCAAAATATTCTCTATGATATTGGCCACCTTCTTTAAATTCTTTTATTACATCTTGATCTTCTTTTGGAGGGCTGGTGGTGTATATAGCACGTAAAATATTGTCGAGTAGTTCCTCTCGATACAATCTTTTAAAAGATCTTACAAATTTATCATCATAAGCGACACCAGGGACCTTTAGTACTGTATTCAAGACAGCTGCTGGAAATTTTATAAAGAATTGTTTAAATTCTTGGGGATGTTTTGTAGAAAACACTCTTATCCAGTCGTCTTTGTTATCCCGATCATCTTTGATTTTTTTTCCTTCTAATGCTGCTGCACGCGCATAGTAATAGTTTATTGTATTATATTCATCTGGACGAATTTTATCACCGCCCATGTAGCTTTTATATAGTTTCTCATTACCTTCCCGAATTGCGAGACAATGGAAATGTAATTTCATTTGGTGATCTTCTGGCTTGGTGATACTATCTCCAATCGCCTGAGCCAAATTTTTTTTCTCATAACCCCGTTTTGAGACTACTGCTTCAAAATATTGAAATGCAAGCTCTTTATGTCCCTCATCGTAAAATACTTTCCCAAGCCATGCTAACGCATAAGGATCGCCTTTTGATGCAGATTCTTGGAAATGTTGTCTTTGACTATCTCCCGGTATTGATGTACTAAGTGTAGTATAATATTTTTTAAAATCTTCGGCTATTTCATTATTCTTCTTAAACGCCTCTAAAACCACATCGGCTGCTGGCATGGTACACCCCTCGATTGTTCGATATAATAAAGTATAGCAGTCTTTTATTTTTTTAATTCATTATTAATCATTAAGTTAGAGGTTGTGTCGTCACAGGGGGCGAAGGTTGAAGACAAGATTTGACCCTGGCAAGACCAAGCCAATTATTATATTATTTGCCCCACACTAAAACGAGATGCCCCTGTGAGCCGACTAGCTAGTTTAGAAATACATCGTGAAGTCCTGCAATTCTCTGCTGGGCATTTTACAATTTTATCCCCGACGGAAAGAGAAAATCTTCATGGCCATAATTATTCACTGAGTGCAGCCTTCGAAGTGTTGTTGCAGGAAGATGGCATGAACTTTGATTATCGCTATTATAAAAACAAACTTTTATTATTGGCAGATCAAATTGATCGGCGTTTTCTCTTACCAAGTCAATCTCGCTATTTACAACTTGAAGAAAAGGAAGAGTGGTGGCTTGCTCATTTTAACCAAGAAAAAATTCCTTTTTTAAAACGAGATGTGGTTATTTTACCGCTTAGCAATATTACCATTGAAGAATTATCTGCTTGGTTTTTGCAGAAACTTTTAGAAGAGCAGGCTGAATTGGCTCGTCATCATATTCAGGCGCTCACTATTCAAGTGTACAATGGGCCAGGGCATTCAGGTACATCTTATTGGAAAAAAAATAAAGAGCCTGCGCGCTAGAACTAGAATGAGTTTTTAAACGCTTCCTCCAGAAATTTTTTTCTTAAGATTTTATTAATAAAAGTAGCTTATACTTCCCGTTTCATTTTATTAAGCCTGAGGAGTTTCATACTATGCCAGGAAGAGAACCAGCACAGTCATCTATTGTAGGAAGAGAACCAGCACAGCCATCTATTGTAGAAAGAGAACCAGCACAGCCATCTATTGTAGAAAGAAAACCAGCACCATCTGTTGTAGAGAAATTCTCTAGAACCGCTCATCACTATTTCCAAGAGGCACCAAAAGACACATCCCTCCCTTTTATTCACCACTCTCGTACGAAAAGTTTATTGAGAGGAGTAGCGTGGTTTTTGTTGTTGCCCTATACAATATTTCGCACCACTTTAATCAATAGCGATGAGGTAGGTTTTGTCCTAAATGGTAACGGCGAACCGGAATTACTGAGCCCAGGGTGGCATACTCTTTTTAATCCGATGTCCAGTTTCATAAAAAAAATGCACATCAATGAGCGCTGCCTTGCTCTGAACAATTTAAAAATTATTAATGTAAGACAAGGAGAGGTTTGCTATTGCTATGATTTCAGAGGAAGGCAAACTATCCTTTTAACAGAAGGGAGACATGTTCTCAAATCCCCCAACATGGTATGCAAGGGTTTCATTAATCTGAATAGACCAGGATTTATTAAAGACCCTTACTTATACGGTGAAAGATGTGGTGAAAAACCGATTGAAGATGGTGACTTGCGAGTTGTCAGAATTAAAAACACGGAAAAAGGTTTGGTCGATCGAAGCGGCAAGATCGAGCTGCTTGAGACCGGACTGCACGTTATTGTATCGCCCGATCAATATATCGAGAGCATACCTATCACGAAAGGAATGCTAGCTCTCGGAGAAATAAAAATAAATAGCAAAGACGTTGTTAATCTAGCTATCAAGGCAGATGTTTACTACCGAATTCAAGACCCCTTGAAAGCGGTTATGTCTCTGGGAGTAGATCAAGTTGAAGGCAGTAGCAAAATTTCTTTTCTTACAAGAATCTCTTTTTTTATAAAAGAAAAAGCAAAGGCCTTATTAAATCAGATTATTCGTAATCAAAGCTACCTGGATGCAGGGCAAGGGAATACAGACATGAATACACAGTCACAACCCGCGTCCCAAGAAGAACAAAAAGAACAAGGGTCCTCGCGACAGACTTCAACACCTTTGTCCTTGCCTAAAACCAACCAACAAGCGGATGATTCGCTAGATGCTAAGGAAGAATCGGCCCTCCATTTAACAAGCCTCACGCCGAAAATGACTCCTACAGATATTCGTGAGAAGTTTCTGGAGCAAATCAAAGTGGAAATGGAAGAGTGCGGAATAAAATTTGATGATATTAACATTGAGTCGATGAATATTGCGGATCCTGAACTAGCCAGCCAATTTTCGAAACAAGCCGCTTTTTCAGCTGAGACACAGACGAAGTTACTTGTTTTGCAGGGAGAAGCCGCAATTACAAAACAACACGCGCTGAATACGGCAAAAACAAAAGAAATAGAAGCTACAGGCGCGGCAACCGCGACTCGTTTAGGTGCAGATGCCGAAGCCTATGCGATCAGAGAAACGGCCAAAGCAAAGAGTGAGGCCAAGCAATTGGAAGGTGAAGCTCTCAGATTATTTGGTGCCTCAATAAGCCAATCTAGAGCTGCTGAAAAAATTGCAACAATTAAAGCTTATACCGAGGCTTTAAATGGGGCCTCACTGAATATCACGCAGCTACCTCCTTGGGTCCAAGATTTTTTTGGTCTGAAGACAGCAACGAGAAGTCCGGGAAGAGAACAACAGTCAAGAAGCCTGGATGATGGTCAGATAGAGTACGGCAGACCGGAGCGCTTAGGTCTAACTCGTCGTTAGCTTATATAACAGCAGCACCTGCGGAACTACCGCAGGTGCATTTAAACACCTAACAAGGTCTCTTCTGCTAATTTATTAAAGTGAAGCACAATTTTATCTGCAGGAACCGGATGCGAAAGAAAATAACCTTGAATCAAATCACAATTTTGCGAGGCTAAAAATTCCACTTGTTCAGCCGTTTCCACCCCTTCTGCGACCACCTCTAAACCCAAATGATGGGCGAGATTAATAAAAGCAGTCGTAATAGCAGTATCATTCGGAACAAAGGGTGTTCCCTTGATGTAGAGCGAATCAATTTTCACTACATTAATCGGAAATTTTTTCAAATAATTAACAGAGGTTTGACCAGCTCCAAAATGATCCAAGGCAATACGCACGCCTGTGGTCTTCAATTTTTCGAAAATTTCCGCTGCTTTCTCAAGTTGATCCATAACAGTAGACTCATTAATCTCAAGTTCAAGATAGCTCGGATTTAACTTGGTTTCTTGTAAGACGGAAGCAAGCATGTGCGGAAAATCGGGATGATAAAATTCTTTGAATGAAATATTGAGCGCAACGGTGATATGACCATAGCCCTCATCCTGCCAATATTTATTATTCCGACAGACCTCGCGTAGCACCCATTCACCGATCACGATACTCAAGCCGGTTTCCTCTGCAATCGCCATAAATTTATCCGGCATCAAAAGACCCAATTTAGGATGAGCCCAGCGAATCAAGGCTTCTACAGCAACTGTTTTTCCTTTTTTAAGATGAAGCTCGGGTTGATAATAGAGAACCAATTCATTATTGAGAACAGCCTGTCGCAAAGCTGTACTCATTTGAATAAATTCTCGCGCTTCAATATTCATCTCTTGCGCATGATATTGATACACGCCTTCACCCGATTTTTTTGCTCGATAAAGCGCCGCATCTGCATTATTGAGTAAATCGCGTAAAAGCTCGCCATCATGCGGAAAAACAGCAATGCCAATATTAGCTGTGATTGATAAGGGATGAGAATTATTGGTAAGTGGTCGCGAACAGGCTTTCAAGATTTTTTCTGCGACCGTACTTGCAAATTTGGGCTTATCAATATCATTTAATAAAATGATATACTGATCGCCCTCTAATTTAGCCAAGAGGTCTTCCGCGCGCAAAGTCCCTAAAAAACGAGTTGCCATTTCCTTCAGCACGCTATCGCCGACAGCACGACCATATTCCTCGTTAATTTTTTTAAAAGAGACTAGATCGATAATTAAAACAGCAAGAATTTTATTACGCCTTCTGGCAAAGCTTAGGGCTTTGTTTAAGACTTCATTAAAAAAGATACGGTTAGGCAGTCCTGTCAGCCCATCATAGCGTTCAATTTGGCCTGAGGCTTCCGTCCGCATAAGCTAACCTCATCATTTATAAGTAATTTTTATCTAATCGTCAAGGCTGGTTAAGCTTTCTAGGAATAATAATATGGTATCATATAAAGATAAAAGTTGCTCATTGTGGAGTAAACTATGTGGAGAAAAATTATCCACTTTTCTGATCATGCTCCTAAGAAAGACCTCACCCCCCCTCCGCCGGATGATTTCAAATCCCTACTTCTTTATATTCATCATTTAGCCAATCATAAAATGGGATATCCGGTTTCTTTACTCACCTTTCTCGGCTTGATCGATAACCGAGTCTTAGGCATCAAACCAGACAGTCTCGCGAATGTCTTACTGAATAACGTGGGCGATCCTTTTAAGGATTCACTCACCTCGCTCATGGAAGTCAAAGGCTTTGAAAGAAAACTCATTGCCATTCTTGAAAAATATTATGGTATGGCAGAAGGTGAAGCACGAGGCTATGTCACCACGGGTGGAACAGAAGGCAATTTTGCCGCGCTCTGGTGGTCTAAACGAAATTTAATTAACACTGCCTTAGCCCAGCTTATTCAAAAAGACGACACAATTAAACTACAAATTACCGAAGAGCAGGAATTAAGAAGTGCACTAGCCAAAATACCAAATAAAGATTATCCAACGCGCCTACTCCACTTGCAAAAAATTATTGATTTACGCGATGCCATTGTAAAAAATAAAGATATTGTTCAGCAATTATTAACGCCGACTGTTTTTTATTCAAAAGGCCATACCCATTATTCTGTCCCTAAAATTGCAGAAATCTTGCATCTGAATACGCGTCCCCTCATTGCCAATCCAGACGGCTCGATTGATTTACTGAATTTTAAAAAAGAATTACTCTTTCATCTACACGCCCATCCCTACAGCTCTATTATTATAGTCACGAACATTGGTACAACAATCACAGGCGCAATCGATGATGTGCCTGGCATCAAGAAAATTCTTGATGCCGCACCACAAAAACCCACTTATACGATTCATATGGATGGTGCCTTAACCGGTTTTGTTTTACCCATTCTCAAACCCTTTGGTAAAATTCCCAATTATTTTGAATATCTCGGTGTCAATACCCTAGCCGTTTCCGCCCATAAGTATCCCGGTCTCTCTCAACCCTGTGGCATTCTTTTGGCTCGAAAACCTTTTTTTGAAAAAGCTTTTGAAAAAAGTGAACGTAGTATTGATTACGTCGGCGACATTCTGGATGTGACAATTACCGGTTCACGCTCGGGTTTAAATGTACTGATGTTTTATAATGCACTCTGTACCCTTGGCCTAGATAAGGATAACAAAAAGTTACAAGCCTTGGTTGATGAAAATCTACATAATGCGAAATACTTATATGATGCCCTCGTAAAAATATATGGCAGCAAATATGTTTCTTATCCTTATCATTTCAACGTCATTTTTCCAAAACCATCTATGCGTCTCGCTAGAAAATATCAACTCATGCTCACAGGTGGAAATGCAACGATTTGTGTGCTCAGCAATGTGACCAAGCAATTAATAGACCAATTTATTAACGATCTTAAATTAGACAAGGAGGAAGTCATGAAAACCATCAACAAGGAACACACTATCTTAACTCTACAACAGGAGCATTTTGACTCTGCTAAGGAGCTTTTTATTAAAGCTTTCTGTTATAGCGAACCGGTGACAAAATATCTCGGTATTCAACCCGATGATTTTGAACCCTTCGCAGAAGCTGTTTTGAAAAAAGCAGCCGCGGATGGTCTCAGCAAAGTAGCCCTCGACAAAAACAAGCAGGTCATCGCCTTTGTTATCGTCGAAGATTTGGCAGACCCCTTCAAACTGCAGCTCTCGCGCTATCCCCGCATGAAACCTGTCATCAGCTTGTTAAAAGATCTATCCAAGCCCTTTGTAGAAGGAAAAAAGTTTTTAAAAGGTAAAATAGCTCATTTTTGGCTGGCGGCAGTTGAGCAGGAATTGATGGGCCAGGGCTTATTTAAAAAAGTAAATGGAGAAACCATTAAAGGTGTCATCAGTAAAGGTTATGATATTGCTTATGCAGAGTTCACCAGTGAAATTAGCGCAAAAGAAGCGCTACATTTTGATGCGCTGCAATTATGCAATAAAATAAAATATGATAGCTATACCCTAGATGGTCAGAAACCTTTTCAGGGTTTAAAAGGAGAGGCTGTTGCCTATGTCGCAGCTATCAAACCGGGGGTGAAGCTGACTTCTTTGGTGGATTGCTATACACTGGAAACGAGTCCCACTCTTGGATAAGCTAGCTACCCTATGGATATAGTTGCCAATCCAAAGCATATCTCGATAGAAGAAAAAAACCAGATCGAGAAACAAGTTCAAATTGATCTGGTTAATCATCTCTACGAGGGCTGTCTGCCCGGCACCTTTAGTGGCCTGGTAGGCAGCACTGCGCTTTTTCTCGATTACTACGGTTATACACCCAAATCTTTGCTGATCGGCTGGTATGTTATTTTCAACCTAGCCATGGTTGTTTTAACCTCTCTGTATTTCATCTATCTTAAAAGACGTTATGTCTTGAGTTATGATGGCTGGGAAAATCTCTATTCTATGGTGATGATGGTCTGTGCCTTCCTCTGGGTTCCTTGTATCTATTTGCTGCCTGAAGCCTTAACCAGACAAATGATCGGCTTAGTCGGTCTTTTTATCGTCACCAATGGCTATGCCACCGGAACCATTGGGCAATTTCAATTATGTCTGAAAACCCTCACCATCATCTTTCTTCCTCTCATTGCCTGGTGTTTCTATCAGGGTGGAATTCTTTACAATGTGATTGCTGCCTATTGTATTACCTATTATATCTTTCTGCTTGGCGCTAACAGACGTAGTACCTTGTGGTTCATTGATTCTCTGAAATTAAAGTTGGAAAACACCCTAGTCAGCTATCAAGCTAATCATGATCTGCTAACTAACTTACCCAATCAACGCTTATTGCCCCGTTATATTGAATCTGCCATCAATCTCATTAAAAATACGGAAGATATTTTTGCTCTCGCTTCTTTTTCCTTGAATCGTATGGAAATGCTCAATGACGGTTTTGGCCATCATGCAGGTAATGCTATCATCCAAATTGTGACCGAGCGCTTAAAAGCTTTCAGTGAACAGGCTAGCAAAACTGGCACAAAATATTTGCTCACCATCTCGCGCAAAGATACCTTTAATATTCTGATCTTACCCTTGCATATCAAAGATGCCGAAGAAAAAATCAAAGCACTTTTTTCTATCTTAGATGAGCCTTTCTATCTCGAAAAGAAAGGCATTAAAATGACAGCCAGTATTGGCATCAGTCTTGCGCCCCGCGATGGGGAAGATGCGGCTACCTTGCTTGTCAATGCCGATGCCGCCATGCTGCAGGCCAAGCAATTTGGTGGCAATCACTTGGAATTTTATCGCTCTGAAATTAATGCTCAGCACCCCAAGCAATTGGAATTAGAAACCGATTTACATAAGGCTTTGCAGAATAATGAATTCCTACTAAACTATCAACCGCTTGTTGAAGCTAAAAGCGGAAAAATTGCCGGCATGGAGGCACTGATTCGCTGGAACCATCCTACCCATGGTTTTATTTCCCCAGCTAGTTTTATACCGCTCGCAGAAGAAACCGGGCTCATCGTACCCATAGGAGAATGGGTCTTACGCGAAGCCTGCCGACAAGTCCGTCGCTGGCATGAGATGGGTTTTACCTCGCTACGGGTAGCGGTTAACCTCGCTGAAAAACAGCTCCGGCAAAAAAATATAATCGGCATCATTGAAGGCATTTTGCAAGAAACCGGCTTTAGTCGGAGCTGTCTTGAGATTGAAATTACTGAAACGGCTATCCTAGATGAAACCCTCGTCCATCTTATTAAACAACTGAAAGAAATCGGCTTGAGTTTATCGGTCGATGATTTTGGAACAGGCTATTCTGGCCTCAGCTATTTAAAACGTTTTTCGATCGATAAATTAAAAATTGACCAATCTTTTGTCAGAGATATTCCCGGAAATACGGATAGTATCACCATCGTTTCCGCTATCATTGCCATGACCAAAGAAATGAAAGTGAAAACGGTGGCTGAAGGCGTAGAAAATGAGGAACAATTAGCTTTCCTGAAATCCAAGGGCTGCGACTATATTCAAGGCTATTATTTTTCTAAACCCTTAAACGCCGAACTATTTACCCAACTCTTATTAAAAAGCAAAGACCTTTCAGCAAGTCCCGCTAAAATAGTGTAAAATAATTGAAGGAAAATAAACTGCTAAGGAGACAGGGACGCTATGAAAGGATTCATTCAAAAATTATTGCAATTGAGTTCACTCGGCCTACTTGCTGCAGCCTCCTCCTCAGGTTTTGCTGCTGGCTATAAAATGGAATTTCAAAGCGCCTCGGTTTTAGCAGACTCTGGCGAGGCCGCTGTCGTCGAAGATGCCGGTACCAACTGGTTTAACTCGGCGGGTTTGGTCTATGTGCCCCATCAGGTCGTTGGCTCTCTCATTGACTTGATGACGAGAACCACCTTCACGGGTTCTTTAAATGCACCAAACGCTCTTTTTGCAGGTAGCTTTAATGCCAATGGCAGCGCTCATTCTTTTCATAGTACCCTCCTGCCAGCCCTTCATTATGCCCTTCCTTTTAAAGATCGTTTTGCCGTAGGCTTAAGTATTGTCCCAGCTTGGGGGCTTGCTGAAGATTATGGCCGCAGTTCTTTTGTTCGCTATCAACTCACGCGGGTTTATACCAAATCAATTGATGTCGCACCCAGTATTGCTATCAAAATTAATAAGCAATGGTCCGTGGGTGTTGGTCCCGATTTTAATTATCTTTCTCTTCAAAGCCGCTTCGATGGTAACTTGGCTTATCCGCTTGTCAATGATGCAGTCTCTCGAATCTCTGCCGATGATTGGAATACGGGCTGGCATGCCGGTCTTTTATACCGTCTGAGTGAGGCCACTCGCTTTGGTCTGAATTATCGCTCTAAGATTGTGATGCATTTGACAGGCACCAGTGGGCTTTTTGGTGTCGGTTTTGCTACGCCCGAAACGAATGCTTTCACTTTTAATTGGGTCTTACCGCCGATTACAACGCTTTCAGCTTATCATGACTTATCGCCTTGTTGGGCACTCATGGGTACCATTTCCTATGATCAATGGAGTACCCTTCGCAGCTATAGTATACAAAATTATATGTCAGCTACGGGTCCAACACCTGTTTCACTGCCGCAAGGTTTTCGTAACACCTTTGATTTAGGGATAGGCGCACATTATCGTCTCAATGAAAAATGGCTGCTGCGTGGTAATCTGAAATATGAACCCACCCCAACGGGCGATCTTCATCGCGATATTAACTTTCCGGATGCTGATAAACTCGGCGTGCAAATTGGCGGACGCTATCAGTTCACGAAATGTTTAGCTGTGGACTTTCTGTATGGACATGTATTTACGAAATCAGTACCTATCAGACCCCAAATGGCTGTGTATCCAGGGACGACCACACCGATCACGGGTGTGACGATCAATGGCCACAGTACAACCAGTATTGATTTGATCGGCGCTCAGTTAGTGTGGAATATTTAGAGCGTATCTGAATAAAGAAGCTGTCTTGCCCTTGGTTGACAGCTTCTAATACACGCTTGCTAAAGCCGGATAAGTGAAAAAGATAAAATGCACTAGATTTAAGCCAAAATGCATCGCAATGCTTGCCTCAATTCTTTTGGTTTGCTGATACAGCCAACCATAACCCAAGCCCGCCATCATCGCTAAAAATACATATTTTTTGCCGCCGCTATAATGAGCAAGACCAAATAACACAGAAGCAATAATCAGAGCAGCAGCAGCTCCTCCCTTCACTTTTTGTAATTTGAATTGCTGAGTTAATTTTTTTTGGATAAACCCGCGAAATAAGGCCTCTTCAGCTACGCAAGTCAGTAAGAGATTAGTGAGCACCCAAATCAGAATATTACTCGATAACTTCGGTTCAAAACGTATAAAATTTAAAATAAAGGCGAGGATCATCATCAGCAAAATAAAGATTAAAATGGGTTGCCAGATTTTTTTCGCTAGGAGAAGCGCCTGTTTTCGATTTGACAGTAAAGCCGGACCAAAACCCAGGATAAAAATACCAACCAAGGCCTTATCGATATTGAGGTATAAATTATAGGGCAGTGCATCCGTTGTAAAATAGACATGATCTAAGACCATTAAGGCATTAAAACCAGGAAGCTGATGACTGATTAAACCGAGACTTAAAAAAAGGACGCCTACTGTAGCAATAAAACGTTGGTCAGGATCGGTTTTTTTAGCTTGGCTATAAAAAGCCGCTACAGCAAACAAAACAATTGGTATAAGAGCGCTCCATTCCAATTGCCCACTGATTAGACCAAAACAAAGGGCTAAAAATAAGCTGGTGGCCCAATTCGGCGTTTTGCGCTTCCCGGGGTACCAAAGCAGCACAACACTTAAATAGAGAAAGCCATAGCAAAGAGAAATGCCAGGATAGCTCAGAATCCAAATCATGCCTGCTCCCTTACACCTATTCATCCATGCTAGCATGTCGGTTTAACTTGAATCTAGCGCTTTGTTATCCTTGAATCTAGCGCTTTGTCATCCTTGAATCTAGCGCTTTATCATCCTGAGCGCAGCGAAGGATCTCATTCCTGCAAAATAACTACGACAAAACAAACAATTGCTAAAAATTAAAGCAATATAAAAAATATTGCCCATCCATCCACCACCTTAAAAACAGTGTTTTCTCCCGTGGTCATTGCACCACTATATACGTCTTTGTCTCTTTGCAGATGCCTCATCCCAGTATTGAGGATCTAAGAAACTTTCAACTACTGCTTTCTCTTCTCGCTGCGCTTGTTGAACTTGGCGTTGGTGAGCTTGTAGCAATCGATAAGCTTGATATGCTTGTTGCTGTCTTCGAGCTTGTAGCTCCGCTTGTTGCGCTTGATTAGCTTCCTGCACTTGCTGAGCTAGTATGCGATCTACGTATTTCACCCATAAATTCAGTCGATCCTCTAATTCAGGCGTCAAAGAAGGATTAGACTGCAATGAAGCCAATTCATGCATCAATACAGGACATTCACCCATACATCGATTCAAATCAACCAAAAATTTACTTAGCCGATTTGCCTCTTGCGGTTGAAGTTCATTAGAATTGATCTTGCTCATTAACTGGGTTGCTATTTGAGTGATATGGTTTATTTTTTTCGCGACAGCTACAAATGGATCTGCTATCTCATTTGCAAGTGGTGTACTGGAAGCTGGCTGCTCATTTGCAGGCATTGCGCTTGACCCTAACTCCGCCGGTACAGCAGCTGCACTTGAGACTGACTGCTCATTTGCAAGTGGCGCACTGGAAGCTGGCTGCTCATTTACAGGCATTGCGCTTGACCCTAACTCCGCCGGTACAGCAGCTGCACTTGAGACTGACTGCTCATTTGCAGCCGCTCCGCTTGAAGCTGGTAATTCCTTGTTTAAAGATTCATTTTGCCATTTTTTTCTCTCGTTTAAAGCTTCATCTTTCCATTTTTTTCTTAATAAGCGCATTTTATATGCACCTAAGGTAATCGTACCAAGACCCCCATGCTCCACAAGCTCTCCTGTATTCTCATCCACCATTTGCCTTTGCTTCTCCCTAAAGTTCACCCTTGAGGCGGTCTGATTGTGCTTTTTAGGCTCGCTATCATGCTTTAACACTTCTTTTCTTTTTCTGTTTAACATACACATCTCCAATAATTTTAGGTTTAAAGGCTCATCAGGCAGAGAAACAAAGAGCTTGATCTTTGTTTCTTGCTGCTCTTGACTCTAGCTGCGCTTTTGTCTCTTTCCTGGTTCCTCATCTTGAGATTCTAAGAAAGCTTCAACTATTTGTTTCTCATGTTGAGCTTGGCGAGCTTGTCGCAATTGATAGGCTTGATATGCTTGATAAGCTTCCTGCTGTCTTCGAGCTTGTAGCTCCGCTTGCTGCGCTGCTTGATTAGCTTCCTGCTGTTGCCGAGCTTGTAGCTCCGCTTGCTGCGCTGCTTGATTAGCTTCCTGCTGTTGCCGAGCTAGTATGAGATTCAAGTATTTAAACCATGCATTCAGCTGATTGTATTTCACCCATGCATTATTCAGCGGATCCTCTAACTCAGACCTCAAAGAAGGATTATGCTGCGATGAAACCAATTCATGCATCGATGCATGAAATTCGCCCAAAAATAGTTTCCAATCACCCAAAACTGCATTTAGCCGATTGACCACTCGCGGTTGAAGTTCTTCAGAATTTATCTTGCTCATTAACTGAGTTGCTATTTGAGTTATATGGCTTATTTTTTTCGCGACAGCTATAAATGGATATGCTATCTCATTTGCAAATGGTGCACTGGACTGAGCTAGTATGCGATCTAAGTATTCCACCCATAAATTCAGCTGAGCCTCTAATTCAGGCGTCAAAGAAGGATTAAGCTGCGATGAAGCCAATTCATCCATCGATACAAGAAATTCATCCAGAAATACTTCCAAATCATCCAAAACTGAATTTAGCTGATTTGCCACTTGCAGTTGAAGTTTTTTAGAATTTATCTTGTTCGTTAACTGGGTTGCTATTTGAGTTATATGGTTTATTTTTTTCGAGACAGCCATAAATGGATATGCTATCTCATTTGCAAGTGGTGCACTGGAAGCTGGCTGCTCATTTAGAGCCACTGCCACTGCTACAACAGGCATTGCGCTTGATCCTAACTCCGCTTTTTGCTCTTGTTGCGCTTGTTGAACTTGGCGTTGGCGAGCTTGTAGTTCCGCTTGTTGCAGTTCATAAGCTTGTTGCGCTTGATAAGCTTCTAGCTGTTGTCGAGCTTGTAGTTCCGCTTGTTGCGCTTGATAAGCTTCTAGCTGTTGTCGAGCTTGTAGTTCCGCTTGTTGCGCTTGATTAGCTTCCTGTACTTGCTGAGCTAGTATGCGATCTAAGTATTCCACCCATGCATTCAGCTGATTCTCTAATTCAGGCGTCAAAGAAGGATTAGGCTGCGATGAAGCCAATTCATTCATCGATGCAAGAAATTCATCCATAAATTTTTTCAAATCAACCAAAACTGAATTTAGCCTATCTACCGCTCGCGGTTGAAGTTCATTAGAATTGATCTTGAGTATTAACTGCCATGATATTTGAGCTATATAGTTTAATTTTTTTGTGACAGCTACAAATGGATCTGCTATCTCATTTGCAAGTGGTGCACTGGAAGCTGGCTGCTCATTTAGATCCTCTGCCACTGCTACAACAGCAGGCACTGCGCTTGATTCTAACTCCGCCGGTATAGCAGCTATAGCAGCTGCACTTGAGACTGGCTGCTCATTTGCAGTCGCAGCACTTGAAGCTAGTGATTTTTTGTTTAAAGCTTTTAGCTGCTCTTTTTTTCTTTTTCTAAATAGGCGCATTTCATATGCATGTCTCGTAATAGTACCAAGACCTCCACCTTCCACAGGCTCTCCTGTATTCTCATCCACCATTTTTTCTTGTCTTTTATCCCGCTTGGATTTTTTAGGCGCATTTAATTTCCTTTTAGAGCGGACGCTCACTGTCTTCTCTGGCTCATTCTCAGATTTATTTTCTAACTCTTCTTTTCTGTTTAACATACATATCTCCAATCATTTTAGGTTTAAAGGCTCATCAGGCAGAGAAACAAAGAGCTTGATCTTTGATTCTCTGCTCTTGACTCTAGCTGCGTTTTTGTCTCTTTCCTGACCCCTCATCTTGAGATCCTAAGAAATTTTCAACTATTTCTTGCTCTTGTTGTGCTTGTCGCGCTTGTTGTTGAACGTGACGAGCTTGTAGCCATTGATGATAAGCTTGATAAACTTGTTGCTGCTGACGACGAGCTATTTGTTGCATTTGCTGTTGTGCTTGTTGAGCTTGTAGTAATTGATAAGCTTGTTGCTGTCTTCGAGCTTCATCTATTTGCTGCTGTACTTCGCGCGCTACTTGTTGAATTTGTTGCTCTTGTTGTACTAGCTCTTTTTGATGAACTTGCAGAACTCGATGAGCTTGTGGCTTATCATCTCGATGAAGATTGAGCTCACCCACATAAAAATGTAGAGACTTTACCCGAATCAGCCATAGATTCAGCAGATTCTCTAATTGAGGTTCAAGAGAAGGCTGAGACATCGCTAAAATGAGTTCCTCCATAAATAGATTCAACTGCGCCAAGAACTGATGCAGCAGTTCGATCTCTTGAGGTTGAAGCTCTCCAGAGTTCATCTTGGCTGAGAGCTCACTTACCATGACCGTTATTTTGTTTAACTTTTCTGCTATTGTTAGCTTATCTACAAGTAGGGCTGTAGATTCATTTACAGGCGTTGCACTTGAAGCTGATGATTCATCGTTTAAAGCTTTAGCTTTAGCTTCAGCTTCAGCAAGAGCGCGTTTTCTTTTTCTTTCAGGTCTATATTTGCGCTCCAGAAATGCATGTAGTGTAATACTATCAGGACCTGTATCAGGCAGTCCATTTAGCGGATTCACTCTTTGACTCCGCACTTCCTTCTGCTTTAACAGTCTTAACTTTTTGCGGTTTTTAGCCTTTTCTGCCTTTTCTAATTCATCCTTTGATTCATCTTCTGCCACTTTTTCTGTCACTTTTTCTCTGTTTAACATTTAAATAATCCTCAAGATAATAATTTAATTAGATAGCCATAAAACACACAAAAAATGATTTATTGAGCTATAATTTATCAGAATTTGGGTGACTTTTATTAAGAGATTCTTAAGAATGGTTTTATATGCTAAGACATTGAAAAAATTAGTTAAAATACAAACAGAAGCTCTGTATGGTACAAAAAATCATTTTTGTCATGCTGAGTAACATTGTCAT
>CAYXNR010000036.1:0-23219 GCA_964466595.1 uncultured Coxiellaceae bacterium
CGCCTAATCCACCCTACCAAAAATTAACCAGCCCGCACTTGTGTAGATACCAATGGTAAAAGCATGCTGGCATGACCCCACGCGTTGAGGTCAGCACGAGCAAGGCTCGCTCATTTCCCGATGCAAAAACTAGAAAAAATATGACCTAATAAATCGTCGCTACTATATTCCCCACAGATCTCACTGAGCTGTCTTTGGGCAAGACGCAGATCTTCAGCAATGAGTTCGACGGCCTGAGTGGTTTTAAATTGCTGAAAAGCTTTGCTTAAAAACTGTAGCGCTTTGTCGAGAGCATCAAGGTGCCGTTGACGTGCTGAAAAAATTCCTTCCTGCTGTAAGGAGAAACCAGCTCGATTTTTAATAGCTGTTTTCAAAAGAGAAAGACCATTCTGTGTTTTTGCCGATAGCGAGACAAGCGTGATACCGTCCTTTTCCTCTAAGGAACTTTGCTCGCCCAAAAGATCAATTTTATTGCGAATAAAGATAGTAGACTGAGCATGAAAGCCTGTATCCCGGGCTAGAAGGTTGAGCAGCGTTTTTTGCGGCGAAGAATCCAGAAAAGCTGCATCCGTCGCCTCTAAGAGATAAAGTAATAAATCGGCTTGCTTAATCTCCTGCTGTGCGCGTCGAATACCTTCTGCTTCGATGGGATCTCTACTCTCTCGTAAGCCGGCAGTATCAATGAGATGAAGTGGCAGACCATCTAGCTGAATCGATTCTCGCAGTAGATCTCGTGTGGTGCCGGGGATAGCGCTAACAATGGCAAGCTCTTTGCCAGAGAGTAAATTTAAGAGCGTTGATTTACCTACATTGGGTTGACCGGCAATAACAATTCTTAAACCCTCAGCTAAGAGAGAGCCTTGGCGGGCTGTATTTTGTATGCTGACCACTTCTTCTAGGAGTTTTTCGAAGCGCTGCTTGAGCGCTCCTTCAGAAAGCAGGTTAAGCTCTTCTTCGGCAAAATCAATAGCGGCTTCAAGATAGCTGCGGAGTTGAATCAGAGCCTGAACCAAGGCCTCAATTTTACGTGAAAACTCGCCTTGTAAAGAACGCAGCGCAGAGCGAGCAGCTTGTTCGGTTGAAGCCTGAATGAGATCAGCAATTGCTTCTGCCTGCGCCAGATCTATTTTTCCGTTTAAAAAAGCTCTTTCAGAAAACTCCCCAGGCCGGGCTAAACGGGCGCCTAAATTAACAAGGTTTTGAATGAGTAGCTGAACCACAATCGGTCCGCCATGTCCCTGCAATTCTAAAACATCTTCACCAGTAAAAGACTGCGGTCCCGGAAAGAAAAGAGCGATACCTTGATCTACGATCTCGCCCTTCTCGGCTCTAAAGGAAGAAAAACAGGCTTGTCGGGGAGAAGGCAGCTTACCCAGCACGGCCTCGGCTAGCTCTTTTACGCGAGAACCCGAAACCCGCACAAGGGAAACTGCACCTCGACCCGCAGGGCTAGCTTGTGCAACGATGGTATCCGACTTTCCCATGGACACAGGTTATTTTACTGTCCGCATGATGTACCACTGCTGGAAGAAGGACAGTGTATTATTCACAAACCAATAAAGCATGAGACCAGCAGGAAAGTTCATAAATAAAGCGGTAAAGATCACGGGCATAAACATCATCACCTTGGCCTGCATCGGATCCGGTGGCGGCGGGCTCAGGCGTTGTTGTAAAAACATGGAAAGACCCACTAAAACAGGAAAGATATAGTAAGGATCTTTGGCTGTGAGATCATGGATCCACAAAATAAAGGGAGCATGACGTAGCTGTACGCTTTCCACCAAGACCCAATAGAGAGCGATGAAGACTGGGATTTGGATAAGAATAGGCAGGCAGCCGCCCATCGGGTTCACTTTTTCTTGGCGATAGAGGTCCATGGTGGCCTGAGTGAGTTTTTGTCTGTCGTTACTATATAACTCTTTCAAGCGTTCCATGCGGGGCTGCAATTTCTTCAACATGCTCATGGAGCGATAGCTTTTGGCGGATAATTGGTAAAATAAAAGTTTAATGATGAGGGTCGTGATTACGATAGACCAACCCCAATTGCCAATAAATTCATAAATTTTTTGCATGAGCCAAAAAATAGCGACCGAGATAAACCAAAAGATGCCATAATCAATTGTTAATTGCAGGCCGGGCGCAGCTTTTTCAAGACGATCTGTCAAGGCCGGGCCGGAGTAAAGTTTGGCTTCGACCTTGGTTTCTTGATGAGGCAAAACGGTGATAGGTGAAGTGACCATGCCAATGGCATAGAGACCGCCTGGTGTAACTTTTGAGTAATAATCAGAGAGCGTAGTTTTGTCAGGGATCCAGGCTGTTACAAAATAATGTTGAATCATCGCTGCCCAGCCACCGGTAATGGCTTGGTTGAGATTATTTTTCTGCATATCCTTGAAAGAAATTTTCTGAAAAGTTTTTTCTGGGCTGGAAATAGCTGCGCCAAAGAAGGTGGTGAGATTGGAAAGCCCTTGTCCGTTTGGTGGAGGCGTATCGGTACGCAATAATTGATTATAAAGATTGCCTTTCCAGGCTTGATTGGCTTGGTTGCTAATTTGATAGGCCAGATCAATTTCGTAGTTGTTGCGATGGAAGGTTAAGGATTTAACAACAGCAAGACCGGCACTGTTTTGCCAGAACAATCTGACGACGATTTGATCTTGGCCTGTTTCTAGCTTGTATTGCAGCTTTTCTGGTTTATAAAGCGCTTTACCCTGGGCATGATCAGGGCCGGCTTCGCTTAAGAGCCCGCTTTGTGCAAGATATTCTGTCTTGGCGCCATGGTTGAGCAAAAGGTAGGGGTTGGGGGTATGTAGGCTTTCTGGATATTGTAATAATTTGACTTGAATGAGATCACCGCCCAAGGCATCAATTTCCACGTCGAGAACATCGGTTGTTACATGAATAATACGATTGCTTGGAATAGAAAAGGTTTCCGGAGGTGCTTTCGAGGCTTCTAAGAGAGCGGCTGCCTTGCTTGTTTCGGGGGTGCTTGGAATGAAGCCGCTCGCTGCTTCGCCTTGCGGAAGCACGGCGTGAGAGGGGGAAGGAAGAGCAGGCGGCTTTTCAGGATAGTCAATTTTCCAGGCTTGATAAAGCGTAAAGCAAACAAAAGCTAAAAGGATATATAAGCCAATTCTTAAGTAATCGAGTAGGGTATCTAGCATAGGGCTCACTTCTTTAAGGGTACAAAATCAATTCCGCCCGGATGCCAGGGATGGCAGCGTAACAGGCGGCGCAAGGAAAGATAAGTTCCTTTCCAAAAACCTTGGTGTTCAAGGGCCTCTCTGGCATAGCAAGAGCAGCTAGGCTGAAAACGGCAGTGATAACCCAGCCAAGGACTGACAAGATACTGATAAGCCCGAATACAATAGAGCGCTAGGCATAGAAGGCCTTGTCTTAACATGCTAGTAAACTTTGCCATAGGGTAGCCAATTCTTGTCGCAGTTTTATTTTGTTTTCAAGGGTACAGCCTCGACGTGCCAAAATAAGGCAGTCCAGGTTTTCCATTTTAGCTTGCTGCTTTCGGAAGCCTTCACGAATAAGCCGTTTCAGGTAATTTCTGGCAGTCGCTTTTTTTATGATGCGTTTGCTAATAATAATCCCGATCCGGGGATGGGTCTTGTGGTTTTTTTTATACAAGACCAAAAACCAAGCTTGGCTTATTTTCAAGGGCTCATTAAATACGGCCGTATATTCTGCTTTTGTTGTTAAGCGATAGGCTCGTTTAAAGCTGAAAGAAGGCTTGGTGATAGCGGTGCTCAAGTTTTTAAATCTATAATTAGACAGCTAATCTTTTGCGTCCTTTAGCACGACGCCGACTTAATACAGCCCTACCATCTTTTGTAGCCATACGAGCGCGAAAACCGTGAGTTCTTTTGCGCTTAATCACACTGGGTTGATATGTTCTTTTCATTTTCTAGCCTCATTCGCGTCTTTACTGTAAACAAGCCCTTAGGGACCCGATATCATAGGAGAGGGGGGTGGGTCATGTCAATAAAAAAGGCTCCTCCCACCCCTACCCTCCCTCCACAAAAAGCGTGGCGGGAGGGGGATTCAAATAAAGTTGATTTATTCAATAAAGTCTTTAATAGATTGATGCTAGCTAATTGGAATGACTAACTCGACCTCATTTAGTGTTCGCGTTGCGGGAGTTTGGTTAAGAGTTTGTCAAACTCAATTAAATTATTATAGTGAATGATGATTTTCCCCTTCCCGCTCAAGTGAGATTCGATATTGACGCGTAGCCCCAAGCGCTTGGAAAGATTATCTTGCAAACGTTTGAGGTCGGGATCCATGGATTTTTTATGGTCTGTAGCGCTAGGGTGTTGTAATTGTCGGGCCAAGGCTTCGGCTTGGCGAACCGAGAGGCCCTGTTTAATAATGATGTTGGCAGCTTCTAGTTGTAGCGAAGCTGGCAGGCTTAAAAGAGCACGAGCATGTCCCATTTCTAATTGACCGGTTTCTAGAAAGGTTTTTACCTCTTCTTGTAAGGAGAGTAGACGTAGGTTATTCGTAATGCTGGTTCGTGATTTGCCTACGGCTTCGGCTATCTGTTGATGCGTCATTTTAAAAACCTCGATTAATTTTTGTAAGGCAAGCGCTTCTTCAATGGGATTGAGGTTTTCACGCTGGATGTTCTCAATTAAGGCCATGGCAATGGCGGCCTCATCAGGCACATCGCGAATAATTACAGCTATTTCGGTGAAACCTGCCAGTTGCGAGGCTCGCCAACGTCTTTCGCCGGCGATAATTTCATATTTGTTCTGAGCATTTAAGCGACGTACCACAATTGGTTGAATGAGCCCCTGGGCGCGGATGGATTCTGCTAATTCTTGCAGCGAATCTAGGTTTATATCGCGGCGCGGCTGGTATTGACCACGTTGAATTTGATCGAGGGGAAGATAGCAGAGCTTCTCCCCTGAAGGCGCTGATTCGTTTTTGTTTTCAGCTTGAAGCAAGGAGCCATCTTCTACTATAGAAGAAGGCTTGGTTAACAGTGCTTCTAATGATCTTCCAAGACCACGTTTTTTGGTCATGACATTATCCTTTGGGATGATTGCATTGTTGATTGTAACATCTTATGTAAACTCTTAAAGTAAGAAATATATCTAGGCTTGGAAAGAGAGGTAAATATGCCTGCTTCTTTTATTCGCGGTTTTTTTGCTATTGATTTGCCTCTCGTATGCAAGCAGCAGCTAGCGGCGGCAGTGGCAACCCTGAAGCTGCCATTCAAGCAGGCTTTTCAGAAGCAGCCTGATCCCTTTCACTGGGTCAAATTGCAAAATTTACATCTGACCCTGCAATTTCTAGGCCAGGTGAAGGAAGACGAGTTAGTAAAATTGTTGCAGCAAGCACAGCTTGAGTTGCAAGGTCTCAAAGCCTTTCTCCTGCCTTTGGGTTCGCCGGAATGGTTTCCGAGCAGTTCTCATCCAAAGGTGCTGAGCTTAGCCGTCCCCCCTCTGGAATCTTTGGCAGCGCTTGCGCTTGCCTTAAAAAAAAGCGCAAGCGCTCTATCTTATCCAGTCGAAGACCGGCCTTTTCGCGGTCATATCACCTTGGCAAGAATACATGACCTAGACCATCCTGACCCCGCTTTGTTGAGGACCTTTCTGTGGCCAGCGCTCTCTGTTTTTGTAAAAGAGGTTGTTTTTTTTCGTAGTGATTCTGAAAAAGGTGAATCGATTTATACTCAATTGGCGAGTCTCAGTTTGAACTAATATTGGCTACGCGCATCTTCCCAATCAAACCTTGAAAAAGCGCATGCAAATCCGGTTTGTCCTGCCAATTTTTCAGAAAGCGAGACAGATCTTTGTTTAAAGAGCGGAAGACCCCTTGGGGAGAGGGATGTTCTCGCATACCATCAAGATCAATTAAGACCGGCTCATGCTGGGGAGTGATTAAGATGTTGGTAATTTTTAAGTCCCCGTGAGTGAGGCCTAGTTTGGCGAGGTTAAAAAATAAGGTAATCATGCTTTGAGCGGTTTTCATCAGATATTGACTATCGGCCGCTTCTTTATCAAAAAAATGATCGGCCCGCGAGCCCTCAACATATTCCATGATGAAATACGTTTCACGTCGCAGACCGAAGAAATGTTTTTCAATAAAAGCTATTGGTTTTGCAGTAGCGAGACCGGCAAAATGCAAGTGATGGGCTAGACGCCAGGAAAGCCGAGCACGTGCTCCCTTTCTGTTGTAACGCTTAATTACAAATTTCTGCTTTCCGAGAGCGTGACTAACTACTGTTGAAGTCTGTCCTGCTTTTAGAATCTCGGTTTCCTTCGCAGAGAAAACAGCTTCGGGGTTCGCAAGTAGTTTTTGAAAGGCAGGTGTTAGATAGGAGCGATCACACAAAGAAAAAAAATGCCGAGTATTGATCTCGGCAAATTGGGTGCTGCTGCGAAAAATTTTTTTACTATAATTCCACCAACGCGTGCAATTCCAATTGTGAAGCGTTTTTTGTAAAAAAAGCAAATCTGATTTTTTAATCAGCCAAGAACGAGCCTGAACATAGGTTTCAAATAGTTGTTGCTGTAAATACTGATTGGCAATGCCAAGCTGCGAAAAAAACAAGGCTAAATTATTGAGACTTTGTTTTTTGGATAAGGGCTTGGCATGGGATCGAATACTGCCGCCATCTAGGGTATAAATTTTTTCAGCAGCCACAAGAAAATTTTTAAGATGCAAATCTTCTTGCAGAACGCCAAGTACATGCTGCGTGGCTAATTCCACGGTGAGCGCATGCAAGCTGTTTTCGCTTGCTTGAGACAATTTATTTTTTTGCCAATAACTATCTAAGCTTTCAGCATTTTGAATACGTTCAAAAATCAAAATATGAATGGTTTGATCTAGCGTATGATCAATATGGAGCAGTGGTGGACTTGGAATTTTAGCGCTAATTAAAAGGCGTGCGCCCTTCAGTTCTCGCTGGATATGCTCTTTGGCTTGTCGGCTAAAAAATATTTTAGCGACGATAGCAAGCTTATTCCAGCTGCCAAAGCAAACCATTCGTTTCCCGGGGATAATGCGAATCACTTTTTCACAAATCAAGGCCTGCTCGTGATGGGCGAGCCTGAGCAAAAAAGGAGAAGAAAAGCTGTAGTCGGCTTTGGCTAATTTTTTGCGATCGAGCTCCCCGGGATGTTGGGTTTTTAGATTAGCGTAGGGCATGGGCATGATAGAGCTTTTCTCCGCGTCGCGTCACTTGTCGCCAAAACTTTTTTTCTTTCATTATAATATCGCGCAAGGCTTGTTGGCGATAGCACTTTATAAAACGCCAATAGTCGCGCTTTGATAAGCCTTGCTCCCGGCTTGAAAAATAAAGACCGGCTAAATCTTTCACCACCCAGCGGCTAGTTAAACTGTGATGGCGGCCTGCACGATGCAGGTCGATTAAATAGAGTTTGAGGGTTTCCTGCAATGAGGTCGTCTGCTTTGTGGAAAGCGATTGAGGATCCAGCAAAAAATGGCAGAGATAAAAATCTCGATGATGAATACCATTTTCATGCATGATTTTGGCTATATGGGCTAATTTACGGATGAGGGCTAATTTCAGAGAAAAAGGAGGTGGCTCGGTTTTCCAGTGACGACAGAAATCTTCGAGGCTGATGCTTGGTTTGATTTCTTCCATGACGAGATAGGATTGCAAGCGAGCCGGATTCCATCCCCGGCAAGCATAGGCGCGAACCCGAGGGGTTAAAATAGAAAGCGCTTGTAGCTTTTGTAGCGCCAGCCATTCTTTTTTAGCACTGAGAACGGGCAGCTTCAATTGAATTAAATTTTTAAAAATTTCTTTCCAGCCGACGCCGCGATGCTGTTTGATAAAATAAGCTTCTTGGTTTATGACTAAGCGCTGTGTACTTCGTCCTTTTTGTTCACGAAAGCATTCACCGCTTAGCTGCATGAATTCATCAAAGCTCTTTTTTGCAAAGGGATCCGATCCCAGGGTTTCTAGGAAGGCGAGCGCTTTTTCAGGCAAACTATAAATATCAGCTTTTTCAGCAAAAGCCAGAGCATTTTTTTTCCATTGTGCCTGCTTGGGAGCTAAGCGTAGCTTGTGCAAGGCCTGATTAAATTGAGTTTGATCAAAGGGCGCCGGCAAGACCATGCCTGCCTCGGCTTCCTTGACATAGGGCGCATAACCACAGACTTCTACTGTTAAAACCGGCAAACCAGCAACCAAGGCTTCTAAAATAACCGTACCCGTATTTTCATGATAGGCCGGATGAATGAGTAAATCAGCTGCTAAGAAAAAATCAGCGACATCCTGTCGTCCGCCAAAAAATTGAACTTGCTCTGCAGAAAGATTTAAATCCTTTGCCAGTTTCAAAAAAGGGGCGGGTTTATCCTGTCCGACGATCCACAGGCGGGTTTTGTTTTTTAACTCGGGAGGAAGAGCAGCCAGTCCTTGTAAAGCCCGATCCAGACCCTTGGTTTTAAAACTGGAGCCCACCAGAAGCAGAAGATAGCATGCTGGCGGAACAGCATAGCGGTGGCGAAGCGCTTCTCGAGTTAATGGGGCTTGTGGTCCCGCCTTTCGATCTGCTGAGATACCCGGCGGCAAGAGATGAAAACGCTCTTCCGGCAAGTGATAACAGCTGCGGTATACTTCTTGTTGCTGCTTTGCCAAAGTCAGAATTTTAACCGAGGCTGTGGGAGAAAATACCGCGCGTTCATCCTGAAGATAGTGACGATAACGCGGCAGAAAGGCATACCAAAAAGCTTTGCTTTCTTGAAGCCGTGCTTGATAACAAACATCAGCGGCATAATAAACATCGAGGCCGGGCATTTTATTGAAGCCGACAATGCAATCGACATGCTGATTCTGCAAGTGTTTTTTAAGGCTGCGCGCAAAGGAACGGCAGCGGCTGTGGTTTTGCCAAGAGGAGACAGGTAGTATTTCAAGCTGCAAACCAGGTTCTCGTTCACCTTCCCAGGCGCCAGTGTAAACGACCACCTCATGACCGCGTTCTACACAGAGACGGGCAAGGCGTAAAAAATCGCGCTGCAAACCGCCAAAAGGAAAATATCGATATAAACAAAAAGCGAATTTCATACGCTAGCTAGCTCTGCCGTGCTTCCTATTGCTGCGCTTGGTTCGGCATCCTGCAGTTCCGCTTTTCTTAAAATCTCTCCGGCTAGGGCCATATAGGCGATCGCGCCTTGTGATTTTTCATCGTATTGGATAACAGGCAGGCCATGACTGGGCGCCTCTGCTAAGCGGACATTGCGAGGAATGACAGTATGGTAAACGCGGTTGGGAAAATGTTTCAGTAATTGTGCTGAAACATCTACAGCCAAGCGATTGCGACCATCGTACATGGTGCGTAGCAGACCTTCAATTTGTAAATGAGGATTGGTGGAGGTGCGGATTTGTTCAATGGTATTGAGTAAGCCGCTTAAACCTTCGAGTGCAAAATATTCACATTGGATGGGAACAAGAACCGAATGTGCAGCGGCAAGTGCATTGACCGTTAAAATATTTAAGGAAGGCGGACAATCTATCAAAATGAAATCATAATGCGTAGCGGCTTCTATCAAGATTTTTTTAAGTTGAAACTCACGCTCTGCCATTTGCATCAGTTCCACTTCAGCGACAATGAGTTCATGATAAGTGGGTAATAAGTCATAACCGCTTTGAGTTGTGATCACAGCTTGTGCTAATTCAGTCTCACGCAAAAGTACATGCTGTGCTGCCCACACCAATTGAGATTTATCCACGCCACTGCCAGCCGTCGTATTGCCTTGAGGATCCAAATCAATCAGTAGCACCTGTCTTTTCATCACCGCGAAAGAAGCGGCAAGATTAATGCTGGTTGTTGTTTTTCCAACGCCGCCTTTTTGATTGGCTATCGCAATGATTTTTGTCACGGAAATCTCCTATTGTTGCTGAATACAGACGACATGCCGCTCTGCCCTTAGTCCACGAATTATCAATTTTTGCACATCTATCACCCGAAAGGTAGCTGGAATTTCAGCTAATTCTTTATCAGGATAGCTGCCCTTCATGGCTAAAAAGTATCCACCAGGAGCAAGTAAATGCGCTGTGGTTTCCAAAAATAGCTGGATTGAGCCAAAAGCCCGTGAAACGATGCAGGTAAAAGGCTGTGCGGGATGGAAAGCCTCACAGCGGCTGCAAACTACAGTCACGTTTTTTAAGCCTAATTCAGCAATAACCTGAACCAGAAAGCGGGTTTTTTTTTGGCTTTTATCCAGTAAAACCCAAGTTTTGCTGGGATCGGCTAGCGCCACAGGCAGGCCCGGGAAGCCGCCGCCGCTACCGACATCAAGCAGCAGATTTCCCTGAAGATAAGGCAGGATGGCTAGGCTATCGAGAACATGTCGATAAACTAGATCTTCTTTGCTCACTAAAGCCGTCAGATTAAAAACCTGATTCCATTTTTGCAGCTGTTCTAGAAAATAAAGTAATTGTTCTTGGCAGGTAAGAGAAAAGGCATAGTCATTTTCGTGAAGTGCCTGTGCTAGTAAATCTTTAAGTTGGGTTGACATATTTTTTCTGTTTTTTTAGATGCACTAAAAGCAAAGAGATAGCAGCAGGAGTGAGCCCGGGAAGACGGGCTGCCATGCCAAGTGTGCTGGGTTGGGCCTGAGTTAGTTTTTGTTTTACTTCGGTGGATAAACCAATGACTTGATGATAATCAAGCTCAGGAGGTAGCTGAAAGCTTTCGTGGTGGCGTTGTTTAGCAATTTCTTCTTGCTGACGCTCGATATAGCCTGCGTATTTAAGCTGAATTTCAATTTGTTCTGCTATGACAGCATCCTTGACCCAGGGTCCAAGTTCACTGAGAGAAGACAGCTGATGATAAGAAAGTGTGGGTCGGCGAAGCAACTCAGATAAGCGGTATTCTCGACTTAAGGGTTGATCTAGAAAGGCTTCGAGCGCTTTCGCAGAGGCTTCTTGCGGGCGAAGCCAAGTTTGATGGAGGCGATCTTGTTCTTGCCTGATGGCAGTGCATTTTTGCTGGAAAGCCTGCCAGCGTGTTTCGTCGATCAGCTTTAATTCATAGGCTTTCTCGCTTAAACGTAAATCAGCATTATCCTCGCGCAGTAAAAGACGATATTCCGCGCGACTGGTAAACATGCGATAGGGCTCGAGTGTACCGCGCGTGACAAGATCATCCACTAAAACGCCAAGATAAGCCTCGTCACGTCGCGGTGTCCAGGCTGCTTGTTCTTGAACCAAGAGCGCGGCATTAATCCCAGCGAGTAAGCCCTGAGCAGCTGCTTCTTCGTAGCCAGTGGTACCATTAATTTGGCCGGCAAAAAATAAACCACGAAGTGCTTTGGTTTCTAAAGAGAGCTTCAAATCACGGGGATCAAAGAAATCATATTCAATGGCATAACCGGGGCGAGTGAGATGCGCTTTTTCAAAACCACGAATCGAGCGCACCAAGTCTAATTGAACGGTAAAGGGTAGGCTGGTTGAAATACCATTGGGATAGACTTCATGCGTGCTTAAACCCTCTGGTTCAACAAAGATTTGATGTGAGTTGCGATCGGCAAAACGCACAATTTTATCTTCGATAGAGGGGCAATAGCGCGGACCCAGACCCTCAATGGCGCCGGTATAGAGTGGAGATTCAGCGAGACCTTGACGGATGAGCTCATGGGTTTTTTCATTGGTATGGGTAATAAAACAGGAAATTTGGGGTGGATGCTCTTCTCTTTTCCCCATAAAAGAAAAGATGGGGGTGGGATTATCCCCGGCTTGTTTTTCCATGACGCTATAGTCAAGGCTGCGTCCATCTAGGCGCGGTGGTGTACCGGTTTTTAGCCGTCCGACGCGCAAGGGTAGCTCGCGTAAGCGCTGCGCCAAGGTTTTTGCCGGTGGATCACCAGCTCGTCCGGCCTCATAGTTATTGAGACCAATATGGATTTTTCCGGCGAGAAAGGTCCCGGCGGTGAGAATCACAGTTTTTGCTTTAATAATAAGACCCATTTGCGTGATCACCCCAACTACACGATCTTGCTCAATGAGGATGTCATCGACGGCCTGTTGAAAAAGAGCGAGATTAGGCTGATTTTCTAAATAACTCCGGATGGCTTGCTTGTATAAGGACCGATCTGCTTGGGCGCGAGTAGCACGCACGGCCGGACCTTTGCTTGCATTTAAAATACGAAACTGAATGCCTGCTCGATCCGCGGCTTTAGCCATGACGCCGCCGAGGGCATCAATTTCTTTGACTAAATGTCCTTTGCCAATGCCGCCAATAGCCGGATTGCAGGACATTTGCCCCAGGGTTTCGATATTATGCGTAAGCAGCAGGGTCTTTAAGCCCATGCGTGCAGGGGCCAAAGCGGCCTCGGTTCCAGCATGGCCACCGCCTACAACGATCACATCAAAGGTTTGTTTTAAGTCAAGCATGGGTGGGATTGTAAAGGAAAATAAGGAGGAGTCTATGGGGGAGCAGCAAGAGGACTGGAGACACGCCCTAATATCCATAAGGGCGGCCACTTCGCAGTAGCGCCTAAAATGAGTATAATCCACGGATTCTTATTGAATTAGTAGAGCAAGCCATGCTAAAACCCTGCCCCTCTCGCTGGTTTTATTTAAGCCAGTTCTTGGCAACTACAGCCATCCTAGCCTTGGCCTATGGTCTCGAATATTTCCAAGGACTCATTCCTTGCGCGCTCTGCGAAGTGCAAAGGCTCTGTTTTGGCTTGCTCGCTTTCTTATTTTTATTAGCTAGCATCCTTCCCCTTAAAAAAGCCCCGCAGGTTCTCGTCAATCTTCTCTTAGTCAGCATGAGCTTATTCGGTGCCTTATTTGCTGGCAGACAGGTCTTTCTACAATATCTTCCCGCCTCCTTTGATTTTGGTACCTGTGAGGCGAGCCTGCAGTATATGCTCGATATCATGCCCTGGTATGAGGTCTTGCGAAATGTTTTCTTGGGCGGTCCAGAATGCGCAAAGATCAATGGTAGCTTTTTGCATTTGAGTTTTGCCGCTTGGGCCTTATTTTTGTTTATTGTTTTTTTTCTATTGGCCTTCAGACAGGGGCTGGGTTGGCTGGTTCAAGACGATAAATAATGCAAGCCCTGCAGAAAGACAAAATAAGAAAAAATAAGAAGACCGCTGCGAAAGATTATACGACCACTATAGAAATAAACTCGATGCCACAAGGTGAGGGTTAGAGGTCGCAGATTTCGACTGGAAAACCAATCTTTGCCGTAGTACGAAAGAAGCTCTTCTCCTGCACGAATAGGCCGAAGGGTAGTGAAAAGAAGAAGATTTTCTGTCGGATCGTAGTCGAACCTAACATTGGGTGTGTCCGAATGATTATAAATCGAGCCATAGCCAAAGGAGAGGGCTCTTTTCCCTTGGCAAGCGAAAGAATATTTATAAAATAGCTCTGATTCATCTTCAAAAAAAACAAGGGGGCATTTTTCAATGAGCATAGCTTTCGGTAAATTCTGTGCTGCAAACACACCATAGCCATGAATAGGAGATTTCTTGACGTAAATCGGTCCTTGATAAAGATGATCTTTTGACATAGCAAGGTTGATCCTTATGCTAAAATAGGCTAACTCGTTTTCTTAAATCAAAGAGGCAGTATAAGAAAACGCTTCAATAACAGAGTACTTTACTTAAAAAACGAAATAAAGGTTAGAAAATGAGTAGTAATCAAAATCGCTATCATGTCATTAAAGACCCCGTGCATGGGACGATGCAGTTTACAGATGTTGAAGACAGTTGGGTCAAGCCTTTTATTAATAGTGCGCATTTTCAGCGGCTGCGACATATCAAGCAATTAGGCATGGGGGATTTAATTTTTCCCGGCGCAGTGCATACGCGGTTTAATCACTGCTTGGGTTGTTGTTACATTGGCAGCCAAATTGCGCATAAGATTGGCTTGGTGGATGAGGAAAGACAATTGGTCATGATCGCCTGTCTTTTGCACGACCTTGGCCATGGTCCTTTTTCTCATACCTTCGAGGATCTTTTTTACCAGAAACAAATTCGCCACGAAGATTGGACGCCTTTATTTCTTGCTGATTATCGTCGCTCTGAATTTTTTGAAAATTATAATCATTGCAATCCACGTTATTTGTTGACTGAAGCGAAGTTTTCTCAGATTGAAAACATGATTATGCATCGCTCGCCTATAAAAAATGTCTTAGCTGATATTGTGTCTTCGCAACTCGATGCAGATCGTCTCGACTATTTGCTGCGCGACAGCCATTTTTGCGGGGTCACCTATGGCCAATTCGATTTCCGTTGGATGCTACATTGTATGGCGATTGTAAATGATAAGCAGCATGAACGCCTAGGCATCACGTATAAAGGCATGGGGGTGGTCGAGCATTATTTAATGGCGCGGCGTCTCATGATACGCAATATTTATTATTCGCAAAAAAAACTAGCGCTGGAATTTTTATTGGTGCAAGTGCTGTCGCTGCTTTCGCAACAATTAGATAATAAAATTTACCAAGAAATACGTCGTAGCCGTTTAGGACTTTTTCTCGCACGGGTGAATGACTTTAATCAAAAAGCGATTGCGGGAAAAGAGAGTCCAAGCAGCAAAGACAATTTTTTACAAGACTGTTTTCCGATTTACAAAGACTTGTGTGATTATGATGTTTTTTCTTTGCTTCAACGCTTAGTAGAAATGAAAAACAGTCCCGTCTCTCAACTTGCACAGCGTCTTCATGCTCGTGAAATTCCTAAAATCATTCGCCTCGATTTTATGAATTTGGCGAAGGTAGAAGAAGAGATCGCAGCATTTCAAGCCGCTCATCACAAGACCATTCAAAGCTGGCAGCTTGCTCTTATCAAAACACCGCATCAATCCTATCTCGCTCATCATGATCCGATTCTTGTGGTGAATGAGCAGAATGAGGTGCGGCCGATTAATGAGAGCTCGCTTTTGATTAATGCGATTTCAGATCAATATGAGCAAACAGCTTTTCTTTGTGTTGATCGGGCTTTGATGGCAGATAAAAAGGTAGAAGCTTGGGTGAAGAAGCTGAGAGCGCAGGAAGGAGTGGCTGCTGGTTGAGGTTTTTATCCAGTGTTACTGCGCGGCCGTGGTTTAGGGGTATCCGGAGAACTGTTGCTCTCACTCGCTTGCTTAGGAGAAAAGATGCTAGCCGATCTTGCTCGTGGTGAGGGCATTGTAAGAGCTGCAGTTACTATTGCCCGTACGGCGGCTGAACTTTTGCTTAGAGCATATTCAAAGGCAGGTTTGCATTTGGTCGCAATCCATTGGAGGGTGGCTCTGGTTTTTTCTTCCACTGTTTTAGTTTTGTTATGATAACGACCCGTGATTTCATTTATATTCTTCTCAAAATCTTGGGCATTGCAATCCTTGAGTTCTTTAGCGGATACATAAGATCTAGCAGGAGGTGGAGGAAGTTTGCACTTTTCTCCTAATTCTTGGGCGTCTTTTTTGGCTAGGTGAACTTCATTTTTACTGACTAAGGATGAGACAAAGCGACAGAAATTCTGGAGAGCGATAGTGATTTTATTTCTCTCATTAATATGTTTTTCTACGGCTGCATAATTTTCTTCTATGGTTTGCCGTAATTCTTGATTTGATTGATCTATCTGCTTAATTAAGTCTAGTGCAAATGCGTTAGTATCATCAAAAATTTGCATTATACCATCGTCTATTTCGTACTCGACCTCGACATCTTTATCGACATCTTTATCCTCTTCTCGTTGCTCGATATCCATTAACGTAATTTTTGGGGGTAAAACAGACGAGAGTTTAAGGTTCAGTGCATTTAAGGTTTCTTGTTCACTACGCTGTTGCTCAAGTAGATTTTTAAGACGATCTTCATTAACTCCGAATTCTTTAGCAAGGTTGTAAAATGTGGCGGTGGGTAGTGTAAATTCATTCGAATTTAGAATTAACGCAGCAAATTGTTCTGCTTGGTCTCCTTCTAAAGTTATGGCATTTGATGTCTCCGACTTCTCTTCATTAACAAATTCGATTCCTTCGTGGCGCATACCTTCGACAACTAAAGTGTCATCTTGCTTGAGTTCGATACCATTTTCCTCCAAGAATGTAAGGAGGTTATCTCGATCATCATCTGAAATTTTCAGATTAATAGCAGTTATTCCTTCAGATTCTAAACGTCCTTCGACCAATTTAATTTCAAGGCTAGGAAAACCTGGGTGTATCACTTTATCCGCGCTTGGCATATCTCCCCCATCATCTTTTAATTTAATATCGATAATTTAGGTATAGACCATGTCCTGAATTTTTCCTGTTTTTTTATGTAAATATTTGATTTTATTATTTTTATAAGTAAAGACTGGCTGCTTTCTTTGGACTTTATTGAACAATCAGGCTGATTTGAACCCCCTCCCGCCACGCTTTTTGTGGAGGGAGGGGTAGGGGTGGGAGGTAAAAAATAAACCAAGAGAGAATCGCAGTTTAGCTGAAACAGCAAGGTTTATAATAAAAACGCTACTAGGAAAGGTTTAGTATAAGAACTGTAGCTCATCGAAAATCGAAGCCTCCCTCCCCTACCCCTCCCTCCACAAAAAGCGTGGTGGGAGGGGGTTCAAATCGGCCTGATTGTTCAACAAAGCCAATTATTTGTTGAGTAAAGTGGTCTAAAAAGATTCTTTGTCAGAAATGTTTAGCACCACAAATTTTCATAAGATCTTGATAATACAACACTCATTATACTTGTCTTCTCTAACCTCTGATTAGAATAGATTTTTTTATATGAACTATACTTTTAAAAAGGAGGTGTTCCTATATGCCTTATTATTCTAAATCGCAGCTTTCGCCAGAAGAAAAACAGAAGAATGAATCGGCAATTAAAGAGTCTGTGCAAAAATATATGCAAATTCTTGAAGAAAAGGATAATGAAAAAAGGCGCCTTATTCAAACTGTTTTTGAAAACTCACTAATAAAAATATGCGAAGAACAGCAGCTTTTATTTAAAACGGCTGAAAAAAATCAGGTTTTTATAAATAATCTTGGTAATTATTCGGTCTATATTCAAGATATTCAAATTGCTAAGCAGATCGAACAGCAATTAAATAATAATCAAGTTGATCTTTCTTTTTTTAAGGATACGCTTGATATACTTCGACAACGGGATGCTTCTGAGAGACAAAAGGCGAGTATTACTTCAGTTATCGATGTGCTAAATACAAAAGGCTATCTGCCAACTGCCGAAGCATTTTTTTCAGCAGATATGCAGGCTGCACTGCAAGGTTATCTCAGCGATAACCCTCCAAATATTATTGCTATTGATTTTGATTATCTGTATTTAGACAAAACACGACTAGAGGCAGGGCACGAATGGAATCGTATCGAGGAATTAATAGAAAAATCCCTGCATCCACTACCGGTGCCGCCCGAAACGAATCAAATCTTATTACCTATTAATAATGGCGCAAAGCATTTTGTTTTTCTCAAAATGACTGTTGATGAGAATGGACAAGTGGAGTTGAGTTTAGAAGATTCAATGGCTCGAGAAAAAACGGGAGATGAACATCAAGCAAATAATCAAGCTATTTTAAATAAGGTAGCTGCACTCATTAAAGAGAAGCTCGGTCCAGGGAATGAGGGAAAATTAAAAGAACCGAGTCTTCGTTATACCGGTGCTCAAGGAGATGCTGCTACCTGTCCTTTTTATGCGGTACAAGCAGCGATCAAGGCTTCTACAAAAGAACCAGTCGAAAAAGAAAAGGTTTTACCTTCTGAGGTTAGCATTCGGGATTTTCAATTAGCCATGACTAAAAAGGTAGCGCGCATTAATAAAAAAATGCCGGAAGAGGAGATTAATGGTTTGGAAATAGATGATTTTGGAATTTTACATAAAAATCCAATCACTGAGGCCTATGAGACTTATATTAATAATCTACTCGACACAGATTCTTTGAAAAATATGGCCTCTGCTTCTGCGGCAGCTCAGCCTGCGGAAGTGAAAGAAGAGCTGCCAATTCAAACCGCTACAGAAATAGAAATAAAAGAAGAACCAGAAGTGCAAGCTGCGCAAGCCGCTCTGGAAGCGCAACCCGCGCAAGAAGTACAACCCACGCAAGAACCACAACCCGCTCAAGCACAGCCTACTCCAGAACCACAAGCCACGCCAGAACCACAACCCGACCCAAGCCCTTGCGTCGTCACCGTTGCTTCTGATAATGAACAACTACATTCTCGCAATCGACGAGCTAATCGTCCTTCGCAAACACTAGCTAACACTCCCGAACAGGAGCTCGCAATTGGTGAGAGTCGCACAAATGAATATCGAGCCAGGCCCGCTTCTGATAATCCTTTACTTAGAGAAAGGACTTTTGAAAACTGCACCGTTAAACAAACCTGCCTCAGCCCAGGAAAAGAAACGCGACTTGAAATCACAACACCGATTACTTTCCCAAAAGATAATAAAAACCCTAATTTTAACAGCTTCCTCTTTGACTTCATTCATCAAATCGTTCAGCCTATCATTGATAGCCAGGGAGGAGAAAAGGCAGGACGCAAACATCTTATCCGCTTAAATGACGCGCAAACAGCTACTCATGAATTTTCGGCAGCAGAATTAGCGATGATTCAATACTGCCATTTTAAGGGCTACTCCTGCCAGAATGCGCAGGGTGAAAATTTGGATATAAAAGGCATCTTGGAGAAAAATTCCATGGAAGTTGACCAAAGTAGTCCTTATGCACAAGCTTTTTATCAGTTTATCGGTGGAAAAAATGGGCAGGAAACAGAGCTAAAAAATAAAACAGAACAAGAAGCAGAACAAGAAACAGAACAACACCCAGCAAGCCCCCACCCCTGATCCAAAACTACCCATTCGCATCTTCCCCCAAAGCCGGTATAATTGCTGTTTTTAATCAGGGCAGGGATTAATGAAAGCAACCGGTATTGTAATTTTGGCAGCAGGCCAGGGTAAGCGCATGTGTTCAACGCTGCCTAAGGTTTTGCATCCCTTGGCAGGAAAACCCTTGTTAGAGCATGTATTACAGACTGCTCTTCGTCTTGCTCCCACCACACAACCACTCGTTATTTATGGTCATGAGGGTGAGCGCCTGCAAGCGGCTCTCTCGCATTATCCTGTCACCTGGATACGGCAAGAGCAACAAAAAGGAACAGCCCATGCTTTACTACAGGCTTTACCGCAGTTAACAGCCTATGATCGGGTCTTTGTTTTATACGGCGATGTGCCCCTGATCTCGCTTGAAACCCTAAGGCGCTTGCAGCAAGAAACCCCAGCAGAAGCTTTCGGCTTGATCACGGCCACTTTATCACAACCCTTTGGCTATGGTCGTATCAAGCGTGATGACAAGAAGCAGGTGGTTGCCATTATCGAAGAAAAAGATGCGGATGAAAAAACACGGCAGATTTCTGAAATCAATACAGGCATTTATTATCTTCCTGCTGCTTCTTTAAAAAAATGGTTGCCCAGTCTCTCAAGCAGCAATGCGCAGGATGAATATTATCTAACGGATCTTGTCCCCCTAGCCTTAGAAGAAAAGAAAGCAATTCATACTATAGAGCCGCAAGAGGTAGAGGAAATTCTCGGCGTGAATGATCGTGTACAATTAAATTATCTAGAACGTTTTTATCAGGAACGCTATGCGCAAAAATTAATGCGCCAGGGTGTCACCCTCTACGATCCCAAGCGTTTAGATGTGCGTGGGGAGCTGATCGTCGGGCCCGATGTTGTGATTGATGTCAACGTGGTCATTGAAGGCCGTGTCGTGCTCGGCAAAGGCTGTATCATCGGTCCGCAAGTCTATCTGCGTAATGCAGTCCTCGGCGAGCGCGTCGAAATCAAAGCCAATAGCGTCATTGACGGTGCTGAAATAGCTGCTGATTGCATTGTTGGTCCCTTTGCTCGTTTGCGGCCAGGTACTGTTTTAGCAACGAAGGCTCATATTGGGAATTTTGTCGAAATTAAAAATAGTCTCATTGATGAAGATACCAAAGTGAATCACCTCAGTTATATCGGCGATGCCGAAATTGGCAAGCGAGTGAATATAGGAGCAGGGACCATCACCTGTAATTATGATGGTCTCAATAAAAATAAAACCTGGATTGGCGATGATGCTTTTATTGGCTCAGGAACTGAACTCGTTGCCCCGCTTCTCATCGGCGAAGGAGCGACAATTGGTGCGGGTTCCACCATCACCAAGGATGCGCCGCCACAACAGCTGACTTTAGAGCGGACTAAACAACAAAGTAATGCAGACTGGCAGCGTCCGGTAAAAATAAAAGAAAAGGAGTAAGCGAGATGTGCGGTATTGTAGGAGCAGTCGCAGAACGTCAGGTCGATTCCATTTTAATCGAAGGACTGAAACGCTTAGAATATCGTGGCTATGATTCAGCAGGTATCACCATGCTGGATAGTGAGCAGCGTTTAAATCGTCTTCGTGTCTTAGGAAAGGTCGGCGAATTAGAAAAAGTGTTAAAAGCCTCCATTACTGACTCGAAGTGGCAAGGCAAGACCGGCATTGCTCATACGCGTTGGGCAACCCACGGCGTGCCTTCCGAGCGCAACGCCCACCCCTTTGTTTCCCACGACGAAATTTCCTTAGTCCACAATGGCATTATTGAAAATCATGAGAGCCTGCGCCAATTTTTACAAGCCCAGGGCTATCAATTTAGTTCCGAAACCGACAGTGAAGTAATCGTACATTTCATTCATTATCAGTTCACCCAAACGCTCGATTTTCGCAAGGCCGTGCAGGCAGCTATTCAGCAATTGGAAGGTGCTTATGCCTTAGCGATTGTTTCAGTAAAAAATCCGGGACGAGTGATTGCTGTTCGTCACGGCAGCCCCCTAGTCGTTGGTAAAGGAAAAGGTGAAAATTTTGTTGCTTCAGATATTTTGGCACTTTTGCCTGTAGCGCAAGAATTTATTTATTTAGAAGATCGAGATTTGGTTGAGCTCAGTTCTGAGACCATTCAGGTTTATAATGCAGAAGGGGCAAAGGTAGAGCGCAAGGTTCATTGGGCTGATGGACATTACGAAATAGTCGATCGCGGTGAGTATCGTCACTTCATGCGCAAGGAGATTGATGAACAGCCAGAGGTCGTCGCAACCTGCATGGAAGGCCGCGTAGGCTTAAGTAAGCTGAGCGAGGCAACTTTTGGCTTGGCTTTGCAGAATAAATTAAGTGCGGTGAAGGCCGTCCATTTAATTGCTTGCGGCACCAGTTATCATGCCGCCTTAGTCGGAAAATATTGGCTTGAAGCCCTCACGGGCCTTCCTACCTCTGTGGAAATTGCCTCTGAATTTCGTTATCGCAAACCAGTTGTTCTACCACAAACCTTGTTTGTCACCTTATCGCAATCCGGAGAAACGGCCGATACCTTGGCCGCTTTGCGTCTCGCTAAAAAATTGAAATATCTCGATAACCTAGCTATTTGTAATGTGCCCGAGAGTACCCTAACCCGCGAAGCCAACCATGTGTTTTTGATGCGCGCCGGCATGGAAATTGGCGTTGCTTCTACCAAGGCCTTCACCACGCAATTATTGGCACTTTTGCTACTCACCCTCGCGCTTGGAAAAAATCAGCCCTTCCCGCCAGAACAGGACACAGCTATTTTTTCTGCTTTGCAGAAGCTACCCGAGTTGTTAAAACAAGTCTTAGCCTGCGATGCACAACTCGCTCAATTAGCTGAGCGCTTTATCGCTAAGAACCATGCTTTATTTTTAGGACGTGGCAGCCTATATCCGATTGCCTTAGAGGGCGCTTTAAAACTAAAAGAAATTTCCTATATTCATGCCGAAGGTTATCCCGGCGGTGAATTGAAACACGGGCCGCTCGCCTTGGTTGATCAGACCATGCCAGTGATTGCCTTGGCGCCGAAAGATGTTTTATTCGACAAAATAAAATCGAATTTATCAGAAGTACAAGCGCGCGGCGGCGAACTCTATGTTTTTACAGACGCGCCTCAAGAATTCGATGCCACAAAAATTCATCTCATCCCGATGCCAAGCATGCATGCAACGGTGGCGCCGCTCGCTTATACGCTTCCTTTACAATTGCTGGCTTATCATGTGGCTGTCTTAAAGGGAACCGATGTCGATCAGCCGCGTAATTTAGCGAAATCGGTTACAGTTGAATAATTTTATAAAACCAACGAGCGAGAAGCGCTGGGCTCGCCATCAAATTTTTTGCAATCCTCCGGAGCTGGTCGACGGTTCCACAGCGAGGCTAGGTTTCTAGCATAAGAAGCTACCTGCGGCAGATTTTTTTCGATAGTGGCTGCTGCAGTTTTAGCGCTCACCATGATTAAAGGCGCCGCCCAGAATCCAACCTGATTGCCACAGAGAAGTTGCAGAGAATGCGTTGTGAGTGCTGCACCGAGCGTATAGAGCAGTACTTTTTTTTCAATTTCTTTATCTATGAAAGTAGCCTCATCTATCTCTGTGTGGAGTAGGAGTAGTTTTGCAAAAGCCGCACTGCCTAAAGTCATTCCACCATACTCTATCAAAACAGGCATAGTGAAAATGTTGCTCCATAGAGAGCTTTGCAGGACGCCTGCGTAGTAGGCATAGTTATATAATTTTTGATAAGTAAGAGCTGAGTGTGGGTAGTGGGGTTGCAGCTCAAGTGGCGGGAAGTGTTCTAGATTATTATTTTCATCATCAGTTTCACTGCCACTATTGCTTTCCCTAATATTGCGCATCCTTCCTGCAGCTTGAATATTCGGATGGCTTTTAAAAACAAGGGATGAAGGATAAGGCGCCATGTTGATTGGCGGTAATACAGTAGCCGCTACGAGGGGTTCTGTAGCAGGGGAGGCTGCAAGCGGTTCTGTAGCAGGAGAGGCTGCAAGAGGTTCCGTAACAGGAGAAGGAAGGGATGCTTGGGGTGATTCTTTTAATTCAGAGGAAGGCGTTTCACTTTGGTTTGTCTGCGTCAGTTGAATATAACCCTCATCCGTTTCAGATTCCTTAAGATCGGGTACGATTTCTTCTTTTTGAGTTTCTTGTAAACGAGCAGGCCATAGTCGTCTTAACATTGGTTTATCCTTAAACAGTTAAAATGATTTTTAAGCTACACTAGGCGGGCTAAGATTGCAATTTTTCATCATTCGCTTCATAAAAGAATCAAACAAGGGGACGGTAAAAGCGGTTTCGCCATGAGAGGGACTATAAATTAATCCTTTGCAAATGAGTTGCTCACGAAGACGGTTAAGGAAAGAATTGGATTATGTAGATTATGTAGGGTGGATTAGGCGTGTTTTTTTATAAAAAAAAAAAAAAAAAAAAAAAAAA
>CAYXNR010000037.1:0-22282 GCA_964466595.1 uncultured Coxiellaceae bacterium
AGGGACTGCTGCCGACAGAAGCATTAGCAGCAGCGCCAGTGCTTGCGAGTGTCACGCTGCCGATTGTTTCGCTGTTTTGCAAACCACTGCTAATGAAAGCTGTTGTTCCGAGTGAAAGGTTTTGACCATAGGTTTTGTTTTGATTGCTAGCAGTGACGCTTAAGGAGGCTGGCGTAATAGAACCAATCGCTGCATTTGCTGTGGATGTTATTTGATAGCCATACACCGTTGCACTTCCATTGGTAGCAGTGGCTATGCTAATCCCGGCAGCGGAGACATTGATATTATTACCGACATTGGTAGAACTATAACTACCTGAGCTAGGTGTGCTAAGCGTGATACTGTCCCCATCCACCGCGCCTGAAAAGGAAAAGTTATTGCTAGCCAAGGTCGCAGTATTGAGACCATTATAAGTTTTTGACACACTACCGACCAGTGAAGGGGTAATCGAAGGGGAGAGAGTGTATAGAAACCCATTCCCTGTTCCCAAAACACTCGTTAGGCCAAAGTTGGCATTATATTGTTTGAAATTATAAACCAGCCCACCCCGATTATCATTGGCTGGGTTACCAGACCAAACGAGAAAGCGTCCTCCACTTGCACTCAAGGCGGATGCACCAGTGAGATTCGTAAAAGTAAGCTCACTTAAAGTGATTGAACCTGCCGAGCTAATCAAGCTACCGCCGTTCAAAGTCAAGGTGCCTCCGATGGTGAGATCAATGTTTCCTGTTGTATTGACATTGTTTGTGAGAGTGAAGCTATTGGTTGTGCCTCCACTCGTTGCTGCTAAACTGCTTAAAGGTGTCGTTCCTCCTACTACTCCCCCTAAACTGATGCTTCCGCTACTGCCGGATAGCAAAGTCAGCGACTGGGCATTGTTGATGGTGCTGCTAAAACTAATATTTGCGCCCAGAGGTGAGCCGCCTGCATTGGTGGTGTCTATCTGCGTCGTGCCGCCGAGCAAGGCTGCCCCGGTCACGCTGAAGCTATTACCGGAGGTGAAGTAATTACCATTGAGAGTCGTGCTGGTCGAGCCGGTATAACTTTGTGAGCCACTCGTTTTCACGCCTTGTAAACTAAGTGTTTTAGTATTGGCTGTTAAACTGCTGAGCGGCGTCGTGTCGCCAACAGTATTACTCAGTGTGATATTACCTAAACCTGTGAGGCTCAGAGCAGAAGCCCCATTGATTGTGCTACTGAGTGTTAGGAAGTCCGATGCAGTGGGCGCACTAATCGAAGCATCAGATCCCAAGGTGACTGTTCCAGCAAAAGAAGAAGTTCCTGTTGAGGTGAAGGCGCCATTGCTGCTGACGCCAAGGCCATTGAGCGTCAAAGCTTCTGCGCCAACCGCAACGCCATTCAGATTGAGCGTCGCTCCTGAATTAATGGTTGTGCCACTTGCTGTGGTCCCGAGGCCAGAAGCATTAGTCAAACTGACTGTACCGGCAGAGAGAGTTGTATTTCCGGTATAAGTATTACTGCCGCCAAGAATTAAAATACCCGTTCCTGCTTTGGACAAAGCATTGGAACCAGCAATGATACCATTGTAAGTCAAGCTTGTGCCTGAATCCGTCGAAAGTGTGCCGCCACCCGCATTGAGGGCGATTCCACGATTCGCATTCAGGGTGAAGCTGCTTGTTGTTTGCAAGGTGCCGCTGTCCAGAACCAGTTTTCCTGCGGTGGCACCGCCAGGCGCTGTGCCCAGGCCTGAATCCGCGCTGATTTTGAGAATACCGCCATTAATGCTTGTGATTCCGCTGTAGTTATTTACAGCAGACAAAGTGAGCGTGCCGGAGTTTGATTTGGTCAAGCTACCTGTTCCACTGATTGCGCCAGCGATAGTACTATTGCTAGCTGAGGTGTCGACGGTGAGGGTGTTTGCATTGAGACCCACTGCCTGAAAGCTCATGCTATCCCCTGTTACAGTGCTTGAAGTCCCGATTGTTACCGTATTGTTATACGTTTGCCCGCCAGTTGTGATGATGCTATTCGTGTTGAGGTTGATCCCCGATGTTCCTGTGACTGCAAGAGCAGTCAAGGGTGTTGTGCCGCCAATGGCGCCTGCTAAAGTCGCGGTCCCTGTCGAGCCACTGGTTAAATTCAAGGTAAAACTACCATTGAGTGTATTATTTAGCGTAATACTACCGCTTGCTGTTGTTAGTCCCGCAGTCAAATTGACCGTTTTTCCACTACCATTCAAAGTTAAATTGGAACTGAAAGTAATATCGCGATCGGCCTGCAAGTTTAAGGTTGTACTGGCTGCTCCCCAATTCGTTTGTAAAAGATTACCGGGATCGTTAAAAGTAATATCGCCGTTACCTAAGCCAAGAGCATCAGTCGTGACCACAGTCACATTTGCGCTATTTAATTTTGTTCCCAAATCGCCAGCGTTTAAGGTCACGCCGATGACGCCTAATAAGCTAGGCGTATAAGTTCCTCCACTATAGTTAATGTTTTGAGTGGTGTTATCATTGATGGCAACATTCACGGGATCCAGCAACCAGGTTCCCCACGCTCCATGGGGTGCTTTTAGATTGATATCCCCAATTTGAGACACATCCAGAAAAGTACCTGATGTTTCGATATACCCGCCATTACCAGACAAGGCTCCACCCACTGCGCTGTAATCGCCTCGGGCAACGGTTAAATTATCTGACCAAACGACAATTTTTCCACCTTGTCCCTGCGTCAAGGCGTCTGCTTGCAGATGGGTGCCGGAGTTGACCAAGACATTCTGGGCATGAGGTTCAGGTCCTCGACCCCTTGCATTTCCGCCAATCAAAATTTCGCCACCACCGAGGTCACCGCTAACATCCAAGTTTGAGGGAGCGAGCACAGTGATCTCGTTTCCCAGTATTTCAATAATACCGCCAGTCTCTCCTGCTTTTCGTCCTGAAGCGCTGAGCTCGGCAGAGCTTGTGACCATTCCATCGCCGCTGCTTGACAAAATAACGACGCCGTTTTTCTCATCGATTGAATTGGATTGAATGACCCCCTGCATATTAATGGCGTTATCGACGACATTTTTCGCCATTTTAGCTGTGATGAGGACTTCTCCACCATCCGCTATCAGCTCACCGGTATTGCTAATACCAGCACTCATTTTTTGCCCATCTGGATCGGTCCCAATATTTGTCGTTTCATTGGTAATGGCGAAATTAATCAGCTTATCGCCAGACATATCCAGGGTGAAGGCATTACCAGAGGCAAGAACAATTGTGCCAAGATTAGCTTCGATGGTCCCTTGATTGGAAATACTGTTTCCCACTAGTGCAACCAAGCCATTGTCTTCAGCAATAATCGTTCCTTGGTTAATAATCGAGCCAGAATAGGAAGAAGGTTGCTGGAAATTATATTTACCCGCCATAAAGTCGGAGTCTAAGATATTCGCAGTTGAAACAATAATGCTGCCGACATTGACATATGATCTCGTCCCGAAAAAAATACCCGCTTGATTGATTAAAATGATTTGCCCGTTTGCCGATAGCTGCCCAAAAATTTCAGATACGCCATTGGCAGGATTAATGCGATTGAGCATGATGGATTGTGAGTTAGGCTGAATAAACTGCGTTTTTTCATTGGAATTAATATTAAAACTTTGCCAGTTAATGATTCCTTTATCAGTGGTTTGTTTGATTTCGACAGTATTTTCTGTAGGTGAACTGATGGTCGCAGAGCCGCCCACAACCTCTCCGCCTTGAGGGTTTGCAAAAGCAAGAGAGGTAGCGAACATGAAGAAAATCGTTGTATAAAAAAATGTCTTCATACCAACCTCTATTTATTATTGTGTGGGTTGAGATTGGACATACAACTAGTTGATAAAATTCAAAGTTCACTAACAGAATAATGCTACCTTTTTATCTTAACTCTATATAAAAATTATACCGCAAAGAGACTGAAAGGAGTAGCGGAGCTAAGGGGGGACCCTGATTTAACTGGTTATTTTAAAATAAGTTTTTTGTAGCTCACTGATTTCAACAGTGAGCTGTAAATGCAGTTTTTTAAGTGATTCCGAAAAATTGTCTTTCAGTATTTTCATCATCTTATCACCCACATTTTTTAAGGTCTCAACAGATCGTCCTGGCATTACTTTTAAACTAACATGTACAAAAGCATGATTGGGCTGGCCATCGCCAACGCAGTAGAAACTGCTCTCGATTGCTCTACTTTTACAGCTGGCAAGCTCGGTTGGTAGGGCGTGAGCTAACAGAGCATGACACTGCTTAAATAAGCTGGTCATGTTGTTTTTTTCAAGAATATTAGCGCTAAATTCTAAGGTTAGTTGTGGCATGATGGTCTCCTAAGGGGGGGGCAAATTCTCTGCTTTTGTCGCTAACCTTTAGCAAAAATAAATGCTATCATGAGGCAAATTTTTAATCTATATTGAATATGAACAGAAAACTTTTTTTAAATAAGATTTATATTAAAAAATCCCCCCCTTTTGGCTATGGTGTTTTTGCTGGGAAAAAACTCAGAAAAGGGGAGCTCATTGAAGAATGCTATTTCATTCTCTCGAAGGGCGGCGATAAAACCTTAGAAGATTTTTATTTTGATGCGAAGGGAAAATATGCCTTATTTTTAGGCTATGGAAGTATCTATAATCATTCTGACGATGCCAATGCGGATTATGTTCTCAATATAAAAAAGAAAATTGTCAGCATTCGGGCTGAGCGAACTATTCAGAAAGGAGATGAAATCTTTTTGTCTTATGGAGATGATTGGTTTAGCAGTCGGGGAAAATCCTATAAAAAAAATATTTAAGAAGGTAGGCGCGTATCTCAAAGCGCTGACCCCCCAGGGAAGGCGAATGATTAAACTTAAAATTGAAAAAAAATTAACAACTGAGAAAGAGTGTTTAATTGACAAGCTTGTTGAATTTAATGCGGAACAGGTTCCCTTTCTTCAAGACAAGCCTTTTATCGATTTATCACATTTCCTAAAAACAGAGGACAATGCAATTGTCGGTGGAATGAGGGCCATTCTTTATTGCTGGAACTGTCTCTATATTGAGACCATGTGGATAGAGGAAAAATATAGACGCCAGGGATTTGGAACAAAGTTAATGAAAAAAGTAGAGGAAGCTGCGGTTGCCGAAGGTTGCTACTTGGCACATCTTGACACCTTTGATTTTCAAGCTAGGGATTTTTATCTGAAACTGGGTTATGAGGTGTTTGGAGAGCTTGAAAATTGTCCGCCAGGACATAAGCGATATTATTTGCGAAAATATTTTAAATGTTTATGAGTATGGATTTTAAGGAAGGAACGGATGTGGTTTATTAGATTGCTTGTATTATTTTTATTTTTTATTCCCTCAATTTCTGTAGCAAAAAACAAAATGTTTTATTTTGAACCAGACATTTCAGAATTATCTGGCACGATTGCAATTCTAACGCTTCCTGGCCCCCCTCATTATTCGAGTATTAAAAATGGGGATGAGGCTGAGATAGGTGCATATTTAATCTTAGCTCAGCCAATAGATGTGAAATTAGCGTCTCAGCTTCAGAAAATGGGCGAGGCTCAACCTGAAAGCGAGGTAAAAGTTATTCAGCTGATTTTGAATAACGAGGAGGATTGGAAAAAGATGGAAAATGGGAATCAGGTTCTGATTAGAGGGAGCTTATTCCATGCCAGATGGGCGCATCATCATGCGAGAGTGTTGTTTAATATTCAAAAAATTACAATAGTTTCTAAAGAGAAAATGGATAACAAGCAACTGGTTTCATATCTAGAGCCAAGACAAGAGCTTTTTTGAAGGGAGCTTGTCATGCTGAGTGGAGCGAAGAAGTAAGTATTCGGTTAGCCTGGAGAAATTGTCATTCCGGCATGCTTTAAGCCGGAATCCAGGGTATTTAAAAGCCTGGATGCCAGCTAAAAGCGTGCAGGTATGACAGAGTAAGGGGTTAAGCAAATACTTACGCGAAGAATCTGTATGTTATTGATAATTCAGATCCTTCGCTACGCTCAGGATGACAATTATGCCCTAATAATGATAAAATATTATATAGCTTATATTTATAGCTTATAGTTTAATACTCTATATAGCTTATAGTTTAATACTCGTTATAAGAATAATGAGGACAGCTTATGCTATTAGCAATTTCATTCCTGCTTTTTGCCTTAGTGCTTGAGCGCAGCTATCATAGTTATCTCTTACAAAAGCAGCTCAAGCAACTCAAAGAACAAGTAGATCATTTTAAAAAAAATCAAGAAGAATTCACTCTAGAAATCAATGAAATGAATTTAAAAAGAGAAGCCGATCACCATGATTCTCTTACCCATTTAATCAGTAAAAATATCTTTGATGATATGTTTGGGCAATTAATTCAACAAAGTAAACGTTTTAAAAAATCCTTTGCTTTGCTGCTGTTAAAAATTGATGATTTTGAGAATTTCAATCAAAAAAATTCATCTCTTATTAGTGATAAATTATTAATTGAATTTGCCACTCGCATTCAACCGACTATTCGACAGGTGGATACACTCACTCGCTATGCAGGTGAAATGTTTGCCGTCCTCATGCCCAATTTGGCAACTCCTGAAACTGCTGTCTATGTGGCGCAGCGTTTGTTAGATAGTGTGGTCTCACCTTTCTCCATTGAGGGCCAAGATTATCATCTTAGCGCTTGTGTAGGAATTAGCATTTATCCCTATGATGCGGACAATGCCAGCACCTTATTAAAAAAGGCAGAAGATGCGCTGAATAAAGCACGTTCCAATGGAAAAAATATCTTTCAATTTTATCAAGAACAAACGCAAACCTTGGGCAAGCATGAGTTAAGTTTAAAATCAATGGTGACGAGTCCCTATTTTTATGAGCAGCTTTCTCTTGAATATGTAACTTATATTAATACCTTTACCAATGAAGAAATTTGCATGGAGGTTATTCCCTGGGCGACTCATGCAGAGCTCGGGCGGGTACCTTATACCAAGTTTTATAAAATGGCACGCAATGCCGGTCAGATTTTTAATTTATATGAATGGGTTCTCCGTCATGCTATCGCTCATTTTAAATCCCTAGAGAAATCACCTAGGGGGGCGCCTAAGCAATTGCTGTTAACCTTTAATTTAAACGATATTCAATCTTCTCCCCTCATGAATCAGCTCATCAGTCTGATTCATTCCTTAGAAATACCGCCCGAAAAAATTATTTTAGAACTCACTGATAATGTTGATGAGATTAATCAAGAAAGTTTACAACAATCCTTAGGTGTTTTGCGAGACAACCATATTCAAGTAGCGATAGGTATTTTTGTTTTAGGCCATTTTGCTTTGAAAAAAATCACTAACCTGCCTATTCAGTATTTAAAAATTAATAATGAATTAATTAAGGATTTTCATACGCATCTCGAAAGCCAGGGCATCTTAGAGCGCTTATTATCCCTTGCTAAAAAAATGGAAATTGGGGTGTTAACTGAAGGGGTGAGTAAAGAAGAACAGAAAAAAAGATTGCAAGAATTAGGCTGTTATGTCATGCAGGGCGAGATCATTCATAAAAAAGATGCCGAGGAAGTAGTTTTTTGATTTTAAAAACCACTTTGTTCAATGACACTCTTTTTAAGCCAGTAAATAATTTTTCCCGCATAAGAACGAAAATGAGTTTTTAATACGACGACGCCACGCTCAATATGGTTTAATTTCACGTTTTTATTAGGTTTTAATAAAATAAAATAAACAGATTCCACCGGTACGTAGCTTGTGCCATCCTCGTTGAGATAAGCAGGGATGCCGCCGCCTAGCTCATTGGCATGGTAGCAGGGGGTATCAATGGCCACGCTTTTCTTTTTATCTTGTTTAATGGCCACTGAATATTGGCAATTGAGGGCAGTGGTATTGAGTGTGTCTACATGGGTGACTGTGACAGGAATTTTGGCATCACTAATGCTATGTGGGTAAAAGAAGCCACTGAGACCTTCCTTTATCAAATTAATATCTGATTCATTAACATAAGCCTCTACTTTAACATTTTCCGGCTGAATGAGGTCGGCAATCCATTCGTTTTTCATCACAAAAGTGCCCGGAGTTAAATCTGGTGATACTTCATATACGATACCATCAAAAGGTGCTTTCAGAATAAGCCGCTCATGCATGGAATATAGTTTTTGATAATTCGCTTGATCTTTACTGATTTCCGATAAGATAATATTTTTTTGATTAAAATAATCAGCGCTGATCTTAGAATTGCGAAGTTCACTTATTTTACGTTGATAGCCTAGGTCAACTAGTAATAAACTCGCATCTAAGTCAGGAGAAACAATTTTGGCAATGACCTCTCCTTTTTTTACGGCGGTGCCCGGCTCCGGAAGCTTATTTTCTAACTTGCCGCTTTCTGGCGAAATTAAAAAAACATGCACATAACTCATTGTCGCTTGTAAGCTGACAGTTTCTTGTAAGGGCAAGAAAAAGAATAACAGGAAACCGCTGAATAGAACCAAGCTTATTTTGGTGTGACGATTCCAGCTAAGCTTTTCCCGATTTTGATGCCACACGAGTAATTCTTGAATAATAGGGCCGAGGATAAAATAATAAACTTCAATAAAAAACAAAATAATTCCAACAATTTTTATAAAAAAGTGATACACCAATATGGCGATACCGATGTAAAGAGTGAGTCGGTAAAGCCAGGTGAGCAAGGAATAAGTCACTAGAAAATAATGCAAACGATGGGGATATTTTTCAGGTGGGGGGTCAGGCCAGCCAAACAGCCAGCGCCTGATTTGCCAACGGGTTAGAGCAAAGGCGCGGGGCTGTAAGTTCGGCATTTTCATGTAGTCTGCTAAGACATAATAGCCGTCAAACCGCATGAAGGGACTGACATTAATGAGCAAACTACCAACCCAATTGATAGTGATCACGACATAGCAAATCGACTGTATGGTTAAATTGCTCGTATTACACCACAGGAGAGCCGCTATAATCGTTACATAACTTTCCACCCAAATACCGGCAAGTGCAATCTGTAAACGTTTACGGCTGCTTAAATGCCAGCTGAGAGTGGTATCGGTATAAAGTACCGGCCAAAAGACTAAAAAAGCCACGCCCAAAGAGGGTACAGGGATGCCGTATTGCTTACATTTATAAGCATGCCCCATTTCGTGACAAAATTTACAAATAGAAAAAGCGATGAAGTAGAGAAAAAGCCCTTCTAGGGTAAAAATCGTGGAGAAAGTATGTCTGAATATTTCCCAGCGATTGCTGACCTGAAAAATAGCAATTACAGCTAAAATAGACATGAAATACACTAAATACTGGCTAAATAAATAGGAGGCAAAATGAAGGGTGCGGGCGAGAAATTTGTCGGGGCACCAGAGGGGAATGCGGAAAAATAAATAATAACTAACGACAAGATGGAACCAACTATCTTTTTTGAATAAATGCTGTTGTTTACCCTGTTTGTGAATATCGTAGCCACTTTGAGCAATTAAATAATGGTTTTTTAAGAAATTACTAAAAAGTTGAATATCTGTTTCATCAATATCTAAGGTGGTTTTACGATTAACCGCTTCAATTATTTTATCGCTGTCACCCAAATCCCAATGCTCTAAGATTTGATATTCTACCCAGCCAATAATAAAAAATTTATTTCGGCCTGGATCATGAATCATCCAATAGGGCTTACCAACCCGATCGTAATCACCAAAGACACAGGTAATACCCGGTCTTAATTTGGGTAGTGGCGGTGAAGGTTTTTTTTCCTCATGTTGAGTCATACATCAAATACCTAAGATTTGGCGAATAGACTGTAGTGGTTTTCTAATTAAATAATAAATTAAAGGAACGTGCTGGCCATATAATTTTGCGGTGCCTTGTGAGCCAATTTGTGGTGATTTTTTACTTAATAAATCAGCTTCAAATTGATAAGCTAAAATTTTATTGGGCATTAATTTTGCATTATAGCCGAGAGCGATAATTTTGATGGGAATAGCCTCTAATTGCCCATAAACAAAAAACTCGCCTTTTGAGCCAATATTTAAGGGAATAATATCAGGCACGGGTAAGTTGATCCGTAGTTTAACGCTTTCGGGATCGGCTACGAGTAAAATTCTTTCTCCTGTTTGTACGGGTTGGCCTATCCAATCTTCTTTACTATCAAAAATCACTAAACCCGAAATGGGGCTTTTAATTTCAGCTTGGTCGAGTAAGGTTGTTGTATATTCTAGGTGCGATTCATCAATAGCAAGCTGCGCTTGTAAAATCGGAACTTCAGCACGTTTTTTTTCATCCTCGAAAGATTCATTAATAACCGTGCGTAATTTAGTCTTGGTTAAATAATAATTACGTTGATCAACCTCAGCAGAAGCATTGAGATCAGTTTTATCCATGACCAATAAGGTCTCTCCAGCTTTAACCATTGAACCTGGACTAACAGTAAAGGATTTAATTACTCCTTGCATCGGCGCGTTAATTAAGATGGGATCCTTCGGTACAACTGTTGCAGTCGCCAGTACCGAAAGGCGAATTGGAAAGAAAGCGATCAGCACTAAAGCAAAAACAAGCGCTACCCGATAAGGCTTTTTTCGAAAAAGATCCAATTTGTTAATAGCTGCCGGTTTAATTAAAACATTCCAGGTATATTGATAACTGGCAATGAGCCAGCGTAGCATACGGATTTCTGCTTCGGAATAAGGCGTTTCTCTAAATAAAATTAAGCCGCCGTTGACCTCGCTCACTTTATTGAGAAAGGGACACCATAGAAAATTATCGGGCAGGCTTTCTGGCCAGGTGGAAAAATTAGCGTTTGTTTCAAAATTTAAGGACTGAGGAGAAAATTGTTGAGTTTGCTTGGCTGTCGCACTTTCAACAATAAATTGTATAGTATTCACCAGCCACTGGTTGCCCGGTGCATGGGAATCTAATTCAGCAGTGCCTGATTGGGCTATCAGAGAGATTCCAATAAAATCTTTTTTTTCCCAGAGATAAGCAGTATGATAACCAATCAAACGATGTGTTTCATTCGTGGCAAAAAAACCAAACTCACGCATATTGGCCAGACGTTTGATTTCATCATCTAGGACTAAAAGCGTTGCTAAACCTTCAATTTGTCCTTGTCCCGCATTATCCATTAATCCAGGTATCCTTTTTGTTTTTAGCGATGCTCCGGAAAATTAGCTTGACCCGTCATGCCAGGTTTTAATTCGGCATCGGGTGGTTCAATCGTGCTTGTGATTCGAACTGTTTGACTAATGGGTTCAATTTCGGGATTAATGTAAGTTACTTTGGCGCTGATTTTTTTATTAATATCATTAATATATACGGTAAAAAGTGATCCGACTTGTAACCACGATAGCCATTTAGAGGGGACTTGAATTTCAAAAATTAAATTATCGGTGTTAACGATTTTTAACAAGGGATCACCCGGTTTGACTGTTTCATGTAAATGCGTTTTCATTTCTGCTACCGAGCCATTAAAGGGAGCTTTGATCGTGCATTTTTCGATAATGACTTTCAATTTTGACACATCTGCATTGGCAGCATCGGCTTCGCTTTTAGCTTTAATCACTTCAAAATCACTGATTGAGCCATAGTCTTTTAATTTATTGGTGCTTTCGTAGGCTTTCTGCGCCGCTTGCTGTTGTGCCAGAGATTTTTGCAAATCAGCTTCTTGTAAACGGCAATCTAAGGTTAGTAAGATATCTCCTTTTTTAAAAGCACTGCCTTCTTCTAGGGGAAGCGTTAAGACATTGCCATAGGTTTCACTGGTAAAATTAACAATTTCTTTTGAGCGAATGATGACATATTCGGGTGTATTAATATTGACAGTCGGATGCGGGACACTCATTCCAGACAAGGTGGCAGGTAATTTGTCTTCAATATTATCGAAATGTTTTTTTTCTATTTCTACTGTAGCGGGATAATCAGCGTATAAAGTAACTGAAAAAAAAACGATGCCGAAGAGGTAAATTTTTATCAATTTCCTTATGGTCTCTATCATGAGTATTGACACTCCCTAATACTCTTATTTTGTAAGTATTTGGTTAATCCCTTACACTGTCATGCCAGCATGCTTTTAGCTGGCATCCAGGCTTTTACCTGCCCTGGATTCCGGCTTAAAGCATGCCGGAATGACAACCTCTCCAGATTAACCGAATACTTACCTTATTTTACCATAAAATTATGATAAGATTAAAATTAAATCATCCAAGAGAAGTGATCTGGTTGATGAGAGAGGTATTGATTGAGGCTATCAATTTTCTCAGTGATTTTTTTCTTGGCATCAACCAGTGTATCTTGAACGTTTTTAAATATGTTTTGTGTGACCGCTTGCCAAGCGTGTCCTTGGGAAGCGGTTTTTCTTTCTCTCGTCAAAGAGTGCATGGAGCTAGAATTTCTATTGCTAGCCACAAGCTGCCGATAAGACGGTGGTGGTGCACGAAAGAAGTGATTATAGTATTGATTCACAAAATGAGCGAAATTTTCGTTGCTATTTAAAATGAAATTTTCACGTAAACGTTTGACGACGATCGGATAGGGTTGATTAATTAAATCTTCAGGCAAGATATCTGCCCCTACTGATAAATAGAGCTGCCCCAGGGCTACCGATAGATCGGCTAATAATAAATCTTCGTCCATTTTAGAGGTAATGGTTCGAAGCTTAGCTAAAATGACTTCTTGACTGCTTGCTAAAGAAGCGCTTTTGCGATCACGATTTAAAATATACAGTCCCTTGTAATTTTCAGTTTGTTGATGAGCGATTAAATATTCATTTCGGAGAGTTTGATAATGGGAGTATGAATAGCGGGTTTCAGTTAAGGCGGCCATGGTTAAAGCCATTTGCTTGATTTTTTCATATTTTACTTGTAATTCAGCAGTTTGATAGGAAGTTTTAAGGGAAGCGAGATTGAGCAAGTTCCAAGCAAGATCCATCGAGCGGTCTAACCACACCGCATTTTGAACAAATTGATTGCTGGTATAATTCCAGCCATAGTTGAAGTTAATTCCTGGTAGTGCCTGTAAAATAACCGTACGCACACCTAATTTTGCAATACGTTGCTGATATTGTTGGCCTCGTAATTGTGGATGTGCAACCAAGGTCACCGCATCTAATTTATAAAAATTAATTTTACTTAAATCTTGCGAATGTAAAAAAGATTGCGGTGGTGGTGCTAAAACTATTTTTTGATTGACGGGTAAAAATAATAAATGTTTTAAATCTGAGATGGATTTATCGTATTTATATTGTAATTGTAATAAGCGGCGATTACCTTCTAGCAAAGCAGCCTCATAATTTAAAATATTTTGTTTGGGTACCACTCGGTCATGTTTTGCTTTATCTAGGCGTTGTTTAGCTTGCAAGAGTAATTCTTGAAATTGTTTCGTGCTAGTCATCAGCTCTTGTGCGCTATAGGCACTCCAATAGGCTACTAACACATCTTGAGAAAGTTGTTGTAGTTGACGTCTTGATTCTTCTGTTGCAATGAGAATCCGTTCACTTTGTTGTTGTGCTCGTACATAACCCATGCCAAAGTCTAAGACATTCCAGCTTAAGGCAACACGTGCATTTCTTAAGGTTCGCGGTGTTGAAGTAGATAAGCCAGTGGATACGCCATCTGAGGTAATACCAGAGGTATTTAAATCATTATTACGTGTATAAAGGGAGCCGGAGGCATTCAGTGAAGGAAATAAAGTTAGTGCTGCAATATCCAATTGACCGGCTTGTAAGGCGGTATTGACTAATTTGATGCGATAATCCAAGTTGTATTTGACGCTGCGGGCAAGTGCTTGATAGTAGTCTAATTTGTATTCTTGGACGGGTTGCTCTTTAAAAATATCCTTCAGGTTGGTTCGGGCTTCGGAGAATCTTTCATTTAAAGACAAGGGCTTAGGTGTAAGACTGCAAGCGGATAAGAAAAACAACAGGCCTAAAACAGCTACCTCACGCATCATAAGCGACATCCTTGCAGGTTTTGATCCACCATCCAGCTTTTTGAATTTGTAGGATTTCTTACCTATTGTGCTTATTGTTCTTAAATTAGCTTATCATTAAATGGCTATATAACTCAATATTACGGTTATTCCGCTGGATTTCAGAATACCTGTTATACTAGTAAGAAGGGGTGTCTCGAGCTAATTTTTTAATCTTAAGGACTAATTTATTCCTGGATCAGGAACACAAATCGTTATTGTTTTCTAATTAATTCTTAAGCCAGCTCGTCGGGTAGCTGAATTATGATAGATGACGATAAGAGTAAAAGCCGAAAAAAGCGGCTCAGTAAATATGCATCTCTCAGACAAGCCTTAGAGGCAAGGATGCTTTTTGATGCAAGTATTGTAGCACCACAGCAGGATGCTAGCGTAACAGGTACAAATGGTGATACGACTACAACTTCATCTACGCCTACAACGACTGATGCTGCCGCAGCAACAGGAATCTATATCGATAAACCACCGGCTGAATCCACTCCTACACCTACACATCCTGTCGATAATACTATTCATACCTCTGATCAAGATAGTACAAAAATCACTTCTCCTTCTGAAACCGACCTTGCAAAAATAATTTCAGACGCAACGCAAACTAATAAGGATAAACTGCAGGAATTTGCTGCTTTTGCTCCTCCCCCTAAAGAAATGGTGTTTATCGATGCTCGTCTTAAAGGAACAGATACGCTCATTCAAGGCTTAGCAGCAAATGCTGAAGTACATTTTATTGATCAAGGGATTGATGGCGTTCAGCAAATGGATGCAATCATTAAAGCAAGTTCCAGTCCGATTTCAGCTATTCACATCTTGTCGATGGAATCAGGTGATGCGATTGTCATTGGCAATTCCGAAATTACAGATACTAATTTACAAAGTCAATACGCCACGCAAATTGCTAGCTGGCGTTCGCAGCTAACGGGCGATGCGGATGTATTGTTGTATGGTTGTGGTGTAGCAGATGGTATGGTTAGTCAAAAATTTGTTAGTGATTTAAGTAATATTTTGCAGGTGGGCGTATCGGCCGTGAATGCTGAAGGGGGTAATCTGCAAGCTGCTCCTACAGTAAAATACGGTGAAATTAATCACGCTATTACTGATATCTTTACCCCGGAATCCCTTGAAAATTTCACGACCTTTTATGATAGGCCGGTTATCGATTTGAGCGGTGATTCAGCGCACGGTAATGGTAATAATTACTTTGGAACCTATAGCGGCGATTCAGGTGCTGCGATTGTCGACGCTAATATGAGTATTTCTGATTATAGTGTAGGGCAGAAGCTTTCTTCTGTTACTGTTTATCTGGAGAATGCAAAGCCAGATGATTATTTTAATATTAGCGCCTTGCCTTCTACTATTGCGGCAAGCATTGACGGTCAAACCGGCGCATTGATCTTAAGAAGCGCTTCGAAGTATGGTAGCGATCTCGGTGATTTTTCTGAAGCACTCAAAAATGTTACCTATCTTAATTCATCCCAAACCCCAGATACCTCAACCAGGCTTATTAATATTACTGCTACAGATACGAATAATTTAACGAGCGATACGGTAACGAGTTATATTAATATCTTAAGCAATGATCATTCGGTTTCAGTTTCTTCAGCCGATACTACAGTTGAGCTGATTTTTATCGATACCAGCATTTCTAATCCGACTACTTTTTTGAAAGGTTTACCTGCTAATGCGATTGTACATTATCTTGATCCGACGCAAGATGGTTTGACACAGATTAATGAGATGATTCATTCGCAACAAGGCACGATTGTAGGTATTCAAATTCTTTCAGCTAAAAATGGCAATCAAATTGAATTGGGCGCTACTAATTTAGATCTGAGTACGGTCACGACGCAGTATGCCAGCACCCTTGCCGATTGGAAATCGCAAATGAGTGCCAATGGCTATATTTCTTTGTTTAGTACCAGCACAACCATTGATGGCATGCGGGAAATTCTTGATACCCGCCTCGGCGCGCAAGCGCAATCCGCGCTTAATCCGATGTCGACTAAAGAAATTGCTTTTGTTGATCCCACCGTACAAAATTATATGGATTTGTTAGATAACATTGATGTTAATGCGCGCATTATTCTGTTGAATCCAGATCGAAACGCCCTGGATCAAATCAGTGATTTTTTGGATACACAAAGTAATCTGGATGCCGTACATATTATTAGTCACGGTAGCGGTGGGACCTTAATATTAAATGGCTATTCATATACCTCAGCTACACTTTCTGCTAATTATGCAGTTGACTTGGCGCGCATTGGTCGCTCCTTATCTGCTGATGGCGATATTTTATTATATGGTTGTAGCATAGGCGCGGGCTCCGCTGGTCAACAACTTATTGATCAGGTGTCTGCTATGACGGGGGCCGATATTGCAGCCTCGATTGATAAAACGGGCGCAACGGATCTTGGTGGCAACTGGGTCATGGAAGCCAGTTCAGGCGTGATTGATGCGCGCAGCGTAATTGATACTCTCCATACGCAATGGGATTTCTTATTAACTGCACCGCCTATTAATATTGCGGGTATTACCCTCAGTTTTAATGGTACGAATCGAACGCTTGTGGCTGGTACTAATTTGGAAGTTGGTGCTGTATATAAATATTCTAATATTGCCACTATTAGTGGTACGCAGATCGATGCTTACGTGACCATTACGGGGATCACGAATGCAACGATCGGTGTACTTGATGATGATCAGCCTACCGGCTATTCTCCTCCCACTAATTCCGCTACAGGAACGCCTACCACCGCAGCGGATCCTTTTGCTCCGACTATTGTAACAACGGCTGCCGGCGGCCATGTCGATTTTAAATTTATGTTCAAAGATTCCAATGGGAATACAGTCACCTTAAATAATTTTGTTGCGAATGCTTTAGATATTGATGGTAGTACGACTAGTCCCGTTTATCAGGAATTTGACGAGTTTGGCGGCTTTTCTTCTTATACCGTACAAAATCCTACTGATCTCGCTATTTTGCCAGGCGTTTTGGGCACCGATCAAATCCGGTTTCAAGGAACGAGTGCTTATAATGGTTTAATTGTGAATGATGTGGGTCGTGTGCAAGCAAATTTTGATGGGGTGACCACGCTCACCATGTCCTTTGGTGCAAATGCCTCGACGAGTGGTAATGCACGTCAATATGCTACCTTGTTTTCTACGGTATCCTTTTCAAATCCACTCACGGTTACCGCGCCAACTGTTGATATCTTAACAACTAGTAATAATACGCCGACCATTACCGGTACTTTGGGTGGCGAAAATACTTTGGCTTCGGGTGAAAGCTTTAAAGTAACTTTTCAGGGCACGGACTACACAACAGCTAATGGTCTAACGATTAATACAAGTAATGGTACCTGGTCCTTAACCGTACCTTCTGCTTTACCAGCTGGATCTTATGATGTGAGAGCTTCACGAACCTTGGCGAGCGGTTTAGTTATTTCAGATCAAACCTCGGCAGAGCTAGTCATTAATCATGCTCCCGTTTTAAATGATACGCCCTTGACCATTAATGTAATCGAAGATGCCGGCGTCCCTGTTGGGGCGGCAGGCGCTTTACTTTCAACTTTCACCGGTGGAATAAGTGATTTAGATATTTCTGCGAGCAAGGGTATTGCCATTACTGGTTCTGATGAAACGCATGGTACTTGGTATTATACAACAGATGGCGGTACGACTTGGAAGCAGTTAAATGCTATAGATGGCACGGTTAGCGCGACTAATGCCTTGCTATTAGCAGACAATGCAAACACCCGTCTTTATTATCAACCCACAGCGAATGATACGGCAGGCGGTGCAGCTGCTTTAACCTTTATTGCTTGGGATCAAACTCGTGGCATGATCGGGACGAAGGTCAATCCGACAACCGATCCCAATACGGGTGATCCTTATCTTGCCGGCACAGCACCCTATTCAAGCGCAAGTGATGTGATTACAGCTAATGTCATTGCCGTTAATGACCAACCGATTATTACCTCAGGTGCTATTAATAATTTGACGATTACTGAAAATGCACCGATCACTTCACTCGGCTTTAGCACTTTAAGCTTTGGTCCGGGAGGTGGCGCGGATGAGGCCTCTCAAACCTTAACCTATACTGTTACCGCTGTTCCTGCATCTAGCCTCGGCAATATTTATCTAGCAGATGGTGTGACGGCTGTGACAGCAGGATCAAGCTATACCTTAAGTCAATTACAAGGCATGAAATTCTTAGCCCTCAGCAATACCAATGGTTCAGGAGTGTTTACCTTTACTGTAAAAGATAGTGGGGGCACAGCCAACAGCGGCCAGGATACGCTGACCAATTCTTGTATTATTACAGTGACTGCTGTTAATCAAGCACCAATGGTAACTAGTACTGCTACAGCTACGACCTATACGGAAGGGACAGCGGTTACGATTGATCGAGGGATTGTTGTTAACGATGTTGATAATACGACTTTGGCTTCAGCAACCATAACGATTAGCGGCGGATTAGCAAGCGGCGATGTGTTGGCCTTTACCAATAATGCTATTTCAATGGGAAATATTGCTGTCTCTTCTTGGAATGCGGCGACAGGAACTCTCGTTTTATCCTCAGCAGGATCAACCGCGACTCTGGCACAATGGCAAACAGCGCTTGCTGCTGTTACCTTTAACAATACGACTCAAATTGCTAGTAACTCCTCGCGTGTCATTTCTTTTACTGTGAATGATGGTAGCTCGAATTCGACTGTGGCAACGCATAATATGAATGTCAATTTTATCAATGACCCGCCTATTGAAGTTGTACCCGGGCCACAAGCCATGAGCACCAGTGTAAGTTTTCCTTTCAATTCAGCAAATGCAGCCCTTCTTTCTGTGTCTGATGCGGATACGACAACGCTAAGCGTTACCTTGACCTTAAGTAGCGGTACGAATGCGAATAAGGGTACGATTACACTCGGCACGACCACGGGCTTAACTGGGTTAACAGGAAATGGTACGACTAGTATTAGTTTTTCTGGCACGCAAGCTAATATTAACAATGCGCTGGCTTCTCTTAGCTATAGCTCACCTGGAACCTCGGGGACCAACACTTTATCATTCACCGCGAATGATTCTACAACTGCAGTGACCAATACCATCCTCTTATCTGTCGGTAGCGCTGCGCTTGATTTGAATGGTTCCTCAGGGGGTAATAATTCGTCTGTGACCTATGTTGAAAATGCTACGATTGCAAATGCAACTCTAGGCATTTCCAGTTCTGCTACGCTAAACGCAGCCACCCCGAATCTATCGAGTATCACCTTTACGATTAACAATTATGCGGCCGGCGATACGCTTCGTTTTGATGATACGAATGTGGATTTCTCTAGCAATGGCACCACCACCGGTAGCAAGACGCTTCCCTATACCGTCTCAGTGGTGGGTAATACGGCCACGGTGACCTTCACCAAGACGCTTTCTAAGTCTAATTATTTAACGCTTATTAAAAATGCAGGCTATGGTTCAAGCTCCGATGATCCGACAGCGAATGGCACCAAGAGCATTAGAAATATTGATATAACAATTAAAGATACAGCGAGTACGCCTGTTGCAAGCACGGCGCGCACGGTCGTGACTATTAATGCGATCAATGATGCACCTACTGTGGTAGCCACCGTTGGTGGTACCTATACCGAAAATGGTACGCCACTTGCTCTGCTCTCAGGAGTAAGCGTAGGCGATGCAGATTCAGTGAATAGCAGTAATTTTAATTTCAATAACGGCGTTTTAACCGCGAGTTTAGCTAGCTATCAAACAGGTGATATTTTATCGATTACTAATCAAGGCACAGCGGCAGGTCAAATTGGTGTGAGCGGAAGTCTCATTACTTATGGTGGAATAGTGATTGGTAGTTTCTCAGGCGGGAATGGGGTTGACTTAGCGATCACTATGAATGCTAATGCATCTATTGCTGCCGTACAGACCTTGGCAAGCAATTTAACGTATCAGAATACGACTGAAAATCCTGCTGGCGTTTCGGGAACGCGTTCACTCACTGTTACCTTATACGATGGCGGTAATACGGGCTCAGGTGGTACCTTGAGTGTTACTAAAACAGGAACGATTACGGTACTCGGTGTTAATGATGCGCCGACAGTAGCTGTGAATGCAATTAATCCAACATTTACAGAAGCAACGGGTGTTGGGACACAAGCAGCAGCTGTCAATATCTTTAGCGGTGTAGCGATCAATACTATTGAGAGCGGTCAAACGATTAATAGCCTGGGCTTTACCTTAAGCGGTATAGTTGATGGCGCAAATGAACAATTGGTCATTGATGGTAGCAGCATCACTTTGGGCGGCAATAGTTCAGGTACAACTGCTAGCAATGGCATGAGTTATGCCGTGACTATTTCAGGAAATACAGCAACCATCACCTTGACGGGATCTGTTTCAGCTTCTACAGCTAGCACGATTATAAGTAATTTAACTTATCAAAATACTAAAACCGATAATCCCACAGCTGGTAATCGAGTATTCACTTTAACAAAAGTACAAGACAGTGGTGGGACTGCAAATAGTGGTGTCGATACCACTACGCCCAATGTGGCTTCAACGATCAATGTCATCGCAATTAATGATGCACCGACATTTACAGGTACGGTGGGCGGTACATCCTACACAGAAGGTAGTGTGCTCGCTCTTGTTTCTCCTACGGCTACTCTAACAGATATTGATGCGGCTAATTTAAATGGTGGAACGGTGACTGCTCAGTTTTCTCAGTACCAAGCAGGTGATACTTTTTTAATTACGAATCAAGGTACGGGTGTGGGTCAAATCGGTGTGAGTGGAGCTACTATTACTTACGGGGGTACCGCGATCGCTACCTTTAGTGGCGGGAATGCACAAAACCTGGTGATTACCTTAAATGCGAATGCAACAACCGCGGCGGTGCAAGCCTTAGTCAGACAACTTACTTATTCAAGTACCTCAAATGATCCCGATGTGGGTGGCACCGTACCCAATCGATTTGCGACGGTAACAGTAACAGATGGTGGGAATGTTGGGCAAGGGGGTTCACTTGCTGCTAGTTTATCAGGTGTGATCACAATTGTGTCGATAAATAATCCCCCCGTATTGACAGGAACTAAATCAGATTTAACGATTAATGAAGATGCTGGCTTGGTCAGCCTCGGATTAAATACTGTATCCTATAGTGCTGTTGAAGCAAATCAAACACTCACCTATCAGGTCACGGCCTTACCCCCGCCCAGTCTCGGAATCATTTATTTAGCTGATGGTGTGACAGCTGTTACGGTTAATACAACCTATTCCCTTGCTCAAATTCAAGGAATGAAATTTTCAACAACGGCAGATGCTAATGGGACTGCTAGTTTCACTTATACTGTGAAGGATAGTGGAGGGACAGCAAATGGCGGATCAGATACCTTAACTCAAACTATTTCTATTATTGTGAATCCTGTCAATGATCCGCCAGTGGTCTCTTCTGGTGCAACCTTAGCTTATACCGAACAAGCTGTTGCTGCGGTCATTAGTTCTGGTTTAACCTTGAGTGATCCAGATAACACTAGCTTAGCAGGAGCAACGGTCTCTATCGGGAATTTTGTTGCAGGGGATCTCTTAAGCTTTACGAATACTGCAAATATTACGGGGGCATATAATAGTTCAACCGGCTTATTAACCTTATCCGGCACAGATACTGTTGCTAATTACCAAACGGCTTTACGCAGTATTAAATTTAGCTCAAGCTCTGATGATCCAACTGCAAATAACACCAAACCAAGTCGAACTATTACTTTTACAGCGAATGATGGTGCCTTGACAGGTAGTGGGACGGCGACTGTCAATATCACAGCAGTAAACGATGCGCCAGTTGTTACAGCTGGTGCATCGCTTGCTTATACTGAAAACGGTGTAGCCGCTGTTATTGATAATACGATTACTATCAATGATGCGGATGATTCGCAGCTAGCGAGCGCTTTAATTAGCATTGGCAATTTTGTGACCGGCGACATTTTAAGTTTCACTAATACGGGGACTATTACAGGCTCCTATAATAGCTCTACCGGTGTTCTTACCCTGACGGGTGTCGATACGCTTGCAAATTATCAGACGGCTTTGCGCAGTATTAAATTTAGCTCCACTTCCGATGATCCAACAGTCAATAACACCAAGCCAACGCGTACCATTAGTTGGCGAGTAACTGATGCTAATTCCGATGCTGTGGGGGCTCAAAATTCACTGATTACAACAAGTAATGTAAATGTTACTGCAGTCGATGATGCCCCGATTGTTTCTTCTGGTGCAACCTTAGCATACACTGAACAAGCTGTTGCTGCGGTCATTAGTTCTGGTTTAACCTTGAGTGATCCAGATAACACTAGCTTAGCAGGAGCAA
>CAYXNR010000038.1:0-22267 GCA_964466595.1 uncultured Coxiellaceae bacterium
ATTATCAAGCGGCTTTACGCAGCATTAAATTTAGTTCTACTTCTGATGATCCAACAGCTAATAACACCAATACAAGCCGCACTATTAATTGGCAGGTAACCGATGCCAATTCTGATGCAGTTGGTGCACAAAATTCATTGGCGACAACAAGTACCGTGAATGTCACGGCAGTTAATGATGCGCCAGTTGTTACAGCAGGTGCCACACTTGCTTACACTGAACAAGGTGTAGCTTCCGTCATTGATAATACGATTAGTATCAATGATGCAGACGACTCACAATTAGCGAGTGCTTCGATTAGTATAGGCAATTTTGTCGCAGGCGATATCTTAAGCTTCACTAATACAGGAACTATTACAGGTTCTTATAATAGTTCTACTGGTGTTCTCACCTTAACTGGCACAGATACCCTTGCTAATTATCAAGCTGCTCTACGCAGCATTAAATTTAGTTCTACTTCTGATGATCCGACTGCTAATAACACCAAGCCAACGCGCACCATCAGCTGGCAGGTAACCGATGCCAATTCCGATGCAGTGGGTGCGCAAAACTCATTAGCGACAACAAGTACGGTTAATGTCACGGCAGTCAATGATGCGCCAGTTGTTACAGCAGGTGCTTCACTTGCTTATACTGAGCAGGGTGCAGCTTCCGTCATTGATAATACAATTACCATCAATGATGCTGATGACTCACAATTAGCGAGTGCTTCTGTTAGTATTGGCAATTTTGTAGCTGGCGATCTCCTAAGCTTCACTAATATAGGTACTATTACAGGTTCTTATAATAGTTCTACTGGTGTTCTCACCTTAACTGGAACAGATACCCTTGCTAATTATCAAGCGGCTCTACGCAGCATTAAATTTAGTTCTACTTCTGATGATCCAACTGCTAATAACACCAAGCCAACGCGCACCATCAGCTGGCAAGTAACCGATGCCAATTCCGATGCCGTCGGCGCGCAAAATTCCTTGGTTACAACAAGTACAGTGAATGTCACAGCAGTAAACGATGCGCCAGTTGTTACAGCAGGTGCTTCACTTGCTTATACTGAACAGGGTGCAGCTTCCGTTATTGATAATACAATTACCATCAGTGATGTCGATGACTCACAATTAGCAAGTGCTTCGATTAGTATTGGCAATTTCGTGGCTGGTGATCTCCTAAGCTTCACTAATACAGGGACTATTACAGGCTCCTATAATAGTTCTACTGGTGTTCTCACCTTAACTGGTACAGATACCCTTGCTAATTATCAAGCCGCTTTGCGCAGCATTAAATTTAGCTCAAGCTCAGATGATCCAACTGCTAATAACACCAAACCAACACGTACCATTAGCTGGCAGGTAAGAGATGCGAATTCTGATGCAGTTGGGGCGCAAAACTCCTTGCTTACAACGAGCACTATCAATGTTACCGCCATAAACGATGCACCCATAATCACAGCAGGCTCCGCACTTGCTTATACCGAGCAAGGCGTAGCTTCCATCATTGATAATACAATTACCATCAGCGATGCTGATGACTCACAATTAGCGAGTGCTTCGATTAGTATTGGCAATTTCGTAGCTGGCGATCTCCTAAGCTTTACTAATACAGGAACTATCACAGGTTCTTATAATAGTTCTACTGGTGTTCTCACCTTAACGGGTACAGATAGCCTTGCTAATTATCAAGCTGCTTTACGCAGTATTAAATTTAGTTCAAGCTCCGATGATCCAACGGCCAATAATACCAAGCCAAGCCGTACTATTAGCTGGCAGGTAACAGATGCTAACTCCGATGCTGTCGGTGCGCAAAATTCTCTAGTAACAACAAGTACTGTGAATGTTACAGCCGTAAACGATGCGCCAGTCATTTCATCTGGTGCGACCTTAGCTTACACTGAACAGGGTGTGGCTTCTGTTATCGATAATACGATTACCATCAGTGATGCGGATGACTCGCAATTAGTGAGTGCTTCGATTAGTATTGGCAATTTCGTAGCTGGAGATACTTTAAGTTTCACCGATACAGGGACTATCACAGGCTCTTATAATAGCGCTACTGGTATTCTCACCCTAACGGGTGTCGATACGCTTGCTAATTATCAAGCTGCTTTACGCAGTATTAAATTTAGCTCAAGCTCCGATGATCCAACCGCCAATAACACCAAGCCAAGCCGTACCATTAGCTGGCAGGTAAGAGACGCTAATTCCGATGCCGTCGGCGCACAAAATTCACTGATTACAACGAGTACGATAAATATCACTCCAGTAAACGATGCGCCCATCATTACTGCAGGTAACTCGCTTGTTTATACCGAACAAGGTGCAGCTTCTATCATTGATAATGCGCTTGTCATCAGCGATGCCGATGATTCGCAATTAGCAGGTACTTCAATCAGTATTGCTAATTTTGTAGCTGGTGATCTCTTAAACTTCAGTAATACAAGCACGATTACAGGCTCCTATAACAGTGCTACCGGCGTTCTCACCTTAACTGGTGTCGATGCTCTTGCTAATTATCAAGCCGCTCTACGCAGTGTTCAATTCAGCTCAAGCTCCGATGATCCAACCGCCAATAACACCAACACAAGCCGTACTATTGATTGGAAGGTAACCGATGCTAATTCCGATGCAGCTGGTGCACAAAGCTCGCTGGTTGCAACCAGTACAGTGAATGTTGTAGCTGTAAACGATGCGCCAGTTATTACTTCTGGTGCAACACTCGCTTATACTGAACAGGGTGCAGCTGCGGTTATTGATAATACCATTACCATTAGCGATACCGATGACACGCAATTTGCCAGTGCCTTAATCAGCATTGGAAACTTCGTTGCCGGTGATAGCTTGAGCTTCACTAATACCGGCACGATCACAGGTTTCTATAATAATGCTACCGGTGTTCTTAGCCTAACTGGTATCGATACCCTTGCTAATTATCAAGCTGCTTTACGCAGCATTACATTTAGCTCAAGCTCTGATGATCCAACCGCGAATAACACCAGACCAACTCGCACCATTAGCTGGCAGGTAACCGATGCCAATTCTGATGCCGTTGGCGCACAAAACTCATTGGCGACAACAAGTACGGTGAATATCACAGCCGTAAATGATGCGCCAGTCATCACAGCAGGTGCTGCGCTCACTTATACTGAACAAGGGGTAGCCGCGATTATTGATAACACAATTAGTATCAGCGATGCTGATGACTCACAATTAGCGAGTGCTTCCATCAGCATTGGCAATTTCGTGGCTGGAGATAGCTTAAGCTTTACTGATACAGCTACGATCAGAGGCTCCTATAATAATGCTACCGGTGTTCTTAGCTTAACTGGTATCGATACCCTTGCTAATTATCAAGCTGCTTTACGCAGCATTACATTTAGCTCAAACTCCGATGATCCAACCGCGAATAACACCAAACCAACTCGCAGCATTAGCTGGCAGGTAACCGATGCTAATTCCGATGCGGTGGGGGCACAAAATTCACTGCTTACTACAAGTACGATAAATGTTATAGCCGTAAACGATGCGCCAGTCCTGACAGCAGGTGCCACACTGGCTTACGCCGAAAATGGGGTGGCTGCAATCATTGATAATACGATTAGTCTCAGTGATCTAGATGATTCCCAGTTAGCCAGCGCTTCCATCAGCATTGGCAATTTCGTTGCTGGCGATATCTTAAGCTTCACCGATACAGGCACAATCAGAGGCTCCTACGATAACACGAGCGGTGTTCTCATTCTAACTGGTGTCGATACTCTCGCTAATTATCAAACAGCTTTACGAAGCATCCAATTTAGCTCAATTTCTAATGATCCAACAGCTAATAACACCAGGCCAACGCGCAGCATCAGCTGGCAAGTAACCGATGCCAATTCCGATGCGGTCGGCGCGCAAAATTCCTTAGTGGCTACGAGCACAATTAATATATCCGATGGGCAAGCACCCACTATTTCTTCAAATGCAGTTATTTCTTACTTAGAAAAATCAGCACCTACGACTGTGGATCCAGCGCTTACTATTACCGACACAGCGCATGTTAATTTAACCAGCGTTCAAGTAGCAATTCAAAATTTTGTTCCAGGTGATCAATTAAGTGTAACGACGCTTGGTTCTATCACTGCCAATTATGATGCGACCACAGGCTTATTAACCTTGACAGGCATGGATTCCACGGATCATTACCAAACCGTGTTACGTACTCTCAAATTTAATTCGACTTCCTTCGATCCAACCTTAAATGATACTGTCAATAGCCGTACCCTCTTGTTCTTGATGAATAGCGGCTCTTCAAGCAGTTCAACTTCCGCTCTAGTGAATGTCCATTCGGTCAATGATGCGCCGACCTTAAGCGCCTCGGCAAGCAGTAAAACCTTCGTCATTGGCCAAGATGCACAAATCAACAATCCAATTACTCTCTTTGATAATACGCTTATCTCGACAATAGAGTCTGGCCAGAAAATAGCTGCCTTCACCTTTACCATCCAGAATGTCATGGACGGTGCAGCAGAAAAAATCAATATTGATGGTAGCTCGATTTCCTTGCTGACTAATGTGCAGGGCCTCACCTCGGCGCATCAAATGACTTATAATGTGGCCGTAGCAGGTACAAGCGCTACGATAACACTAAGCAAAGCAGCGGGCATAACAGCTGACGATCTGGCGCAAACCATTAATAGTATGACCTACCAAAATACGAGTAACACACCGATCGCCGCAACGCGTATTATCACCTTAGCAGAAATTAAAGATACCGGTGGCACGATTAACCAAGGGCAGGATACGCGAATATTAGGCAATTTCATCACTTATATTAATATGGTCAACCCATCTCCTGTGCCGCCAGTTATTCCAGTATTGCCAACGATTACCCCGACTGTTATCACCACGCCTAATGTAGAAGCGCATTTGTCATCTCTTACTCCGCAAGTCTTTTTTAATAGTGTCTCAATCTTGAATGACAGTTCATTTAGTTCTGTATTAGCTGGAAAAACGGATACCACCAGCAGTGGAAATACTACTGCCAGTTATTCCCGTTATCTCATAACCACCACGAATCCAAGCCAAGCCTTTAATCAAAATATCAATGTCGGTTGGGAGCATTCGCCCAATTTTGTGGCCTTAGTGCCAATTGTTCAAGGCCTCACTTCTACCCTCAATACTCTACAACTCGATATCAATCCAGGCAGTCATTCAGTCACCGATACGGGTGGAAAAATGCAGGAATTAAGTATTGAAGATGTTAAATTAAAACCAGGCGAGATCGATCAGTTTACTAAGACCACCGCTACCCCGAATACGATCGAAATTACCCCGGTGAATACTTTGAAATCATCACGTACTACTCTGCCTAAATTGCCGATATCACAAATCCCTCTCAACAATGAAAACTCTGCCACCTCACTAATCAATGAACATTTGCAGCGGGATGCTTACATTGAAAGGATGAATTTTGAACAGAAAGTCAAGGCTTTGCTAAAAGATTTTAGTTCTGGAAATAAGGATATTGTTTAAGTTTAATCCCCCACAGGACTCCCGTCCTCCCTAGTTGCTAGATATTTCATACAAGCACCTGTTAAATAAATATCAACTGTGGTAAACCATAGGATTTTAGGCTTGGTAAGAAATTGAGATTAATATTAACTCAAGCCGCTTTCTTCAGGCCTGAGGTCAAGCAATCAGCTTTTTAAGGAACTTATCATGAAGCTAGCAATACTCAAGAAATTAGTGAATCCATATATCAAAGCGCCAATTTGGAAGCAAGCGAATTCACCCATGCCAAAAGAATACCTCGAAATAAAACGATACTTCAGGCGCTTTAAAGGCCAATCACAAGAGCATGAGCTCAGTGCTAGAGATTTATTTGAATTATTCAAGCTTATTTCAGATCCCAGTGAGATTCAATTAATTAAAGCCATTCAAACTTCTTTTGCTTCATCTGTATTGTTTAAAATTTTCAATATTTTAAAAAAGCACAATTTTTTTAACTCGCTTAAGGGGAGGGTAATTAGTTCATTGCTAGATAGCTATAATGAGAATCAGTTAAATATATTTTTACAATTATTGTGTGCGCTTGATGAGGCTTCTTTACTTAAAGAAGATAAGCTTGATGAGCTGATGTGTCAGCATGATTTGAATCCAATCGCTATTCTTTTTTTACAGTTAAAACACGCGGGAATTCAAATAAGTGATGATTTATTAGATTTAATCTTCTCGCAGAAAAATTTAAAACAGGTGATTAAGGTCTCGGCTATTCTAAGCGATCCAGCAATAGCTTGTTTTAATGTTGCCAATATTACGCTCCTATTAAAGCAAGATTATCTTGATTTTATAGATTTGATCCCAATATTAAAGACCTTGCAACAGGCTGATTTGCTCACTAATTATCGCTTTAAAATGTCTTGTATTTCACAGGATAAAAAATATATAAACAAAATTCTTCAATTGTTGTCATCTCGTCATTTGCTTGATGCCAATAAAAAAATAGTTGATCAACTGCTTCATGATGTTCTGCCTGTTTGTAACTTTTGTTTTCTCATTGCCTATCTCGATCAGTCAGGTATTCTTAATCAAAATATAATTACAACTTGCTTGCATCATCCGCTTTCTGATAAACAAGCTATTTTTTCCCTCATTCGTCGCTTAAGTAAAATTGACTTTGCTATAAATGAAAAGCAATTGAGTGATTTGCTCCTCTTATCTGAGCGTAACATCGAGCGCCTAGAGGTCTTAATCATGCGCTTGGCTTCTATCGATCAGCTTTCTCCGGATACTTTTGAAGCAGCCTTCAATAGAATCAAGATATCGCTACCTTTCATTCCAGCTGACGCTGTTGAAAAACGAAGCCGTAAAGAAACCGGCTTAGCTCGTTCTGAAATGATTGTTCATTCTACTATTCCACCTCTTCGTTTTTTTATGCAACATCGCCCATCAAAAAAATATGATCGCGGTGGCTTTTCTACCGTTAAAGAATGCTATTCTAGTCTTGATTCGCAGCTGCCTATTTATGGAATCAAGCGCCTTCGTGAGACAGAGTTACCAGCCGAACCACAGCGTGAGCTGAAATATAATTTTCTGCTTGGGCGCAAAGCCCTGTTTTTTTCTCGTAATGATAAAACCATGTTAGTAATGGAATGGCAGTCGGGCCGCGCTCTAGCTAAAATATCTAAGACGACTTTACAAAATGCGACTTATGAAACACGTTTACAATGTCTTCTTTCAGGATTAGAAGAGCTTAATACCTTACATGTCAATTTTTCTGTGCATGGTGATATTAAGGCAGAGAATTATATTGTTGATTTGCAGCAAGCTAAGATGGCGCTCATTGATTTTGGTGGCTCGCGTAAATGGGGCGCGGTTCGCATGGGAGGTGACAATTTAACCTATCCCTTTACTTGTACACCTTTGTATTGCGATCCACAATTAAGTCAATCAAAAACTTATTCCTATAATTTTTGTGATGATATCTACTCAATGGGTATTGTGATTGCTAAACTCTTTCCCGAGCTGTTTTTTGTGCTAGAGAAAAATGTAAAAACCGCGAGAGTATACAAGTTTGAAATATCAAAGCCTACTATTTTGGAACAAGCCTTGATCTCACTAGTTGATAGTATGATGTCTGACGATCGCGATCAGCGCTGTACTAGTAAAGATGCGCTTGATTTCTGTCGTGCCTTACTCAGCAATCTGAATCGCCTGGATGAGCCACTACTTAGCAAAATCAAGGACAGGACTATTAACCGTTCCGATGCAACTCTCGAAGACGTATTTCGCGGGGCAATGCGAGCTACGAGATAGGTAAATTTTTAACCTGAGTTGGGGGCTCTTGCTATCCGAGATTGAACTAGATAAATTAGAACACTCCAATATTAAGCATGCTTAGCTATGAAAACTTCACAACTTCTTAAAGAAAATCAAGACAAAGACCCAATCGTATTCAAGCTGGCTCTAGACTTAGCCGGACTAGATCTAGACGAAACAGCCGAGAAATGTTTTGCGCTCTTCACTACCTTTGATCTTCTCAATGAAACAGGATTAAAGCTGATTCAAGAAAAGGGAAAAGAACTGTATGCGCTTTTGCCAATCATGCAAGAGCTTGCGGAGGTCAATCAGCTTAAGGAAGCGAGTCTCAAGCTACTGTGTAATTGTAAATTTCTGCCTCAACTAGCCGAATTGCTACCTCTGCTCAATGCTGCAAAAGTCAAGATTGATCATAAATTGCTAAGCCTGCTTTGTGCAACTACAAGTCTAGCTTTTCTAGTGGATGTTTCTCAAATCTTAAGAGCGACAGGCTTTCTCGATGAACAAAAAATATTAATGTTTCTTGAGATGGACTTAGATTTTTTTATTAATATCATTCCAATTTTAAAAGAATTACAAGTAAACCAGGCCTTAACTGAAAATGATATTCAATGGATTTGCACCTCTCAGAATTTTATTTTTATAGTTTCCTTGAAGCAAGCGCTTGAGCTGCTAGCTGCTCATCATTTATTAAATATAAAAATTATAAATCACTTGCTTGAAAATGATTTTAATATTTTTAAATTCCATAAAGTCATGATGTATTTAAATAAAGCAGGTATTCTCAACGAAGAGACTATCAATAGCTATTTAACACACATGCCGCCCTTAAGGCATCCCATCTTTGCACTATTAGAGCGTTTGACTCAGCTAGACTTTGCCCTTGAACCAGAGTGGTTTAAAATTATTACTTCCTTATCAGCACGGAATATCCAGCGCTTAAATGAATTAATTTCTAATTTTATAAATTCACAGCTGTTTGATCGGGACATCTTTAAAGAAGCCTTAGAACGAATTGCTTTCAATTTTCCCTTGGTTGAAGAAGCTGCGGTCATGAAGAATAGCCGTAAAAAAACCGGTTTATCGCGGTCTCAACTGATTATTAATAAACAATTAGAAGTTTTTATAGAACACCGTGCCGAGAAAGACTATAGCAAAGGCGGCCAGGGGCTAGTAAAAGAAGGGTATGCTACACTTGATTCTGAGGATCCTATTTACCTGATTAAAAAATTATTGAAAGAGAATAGAAAAACGGCTTGTCGTGAGGTTAACTTTCATCGCTTGCTCGGTCGTCAAGCTTTCTATTTTTCTCGAGGTGAAAAAATAAGTATTGTTACAACGTGGCAGCGTGGAAGGAGCTTAAGTAGTTTTAGCTCCACTCAGCTTGAAGAAGAGCCATTGAATAAACGCCTAAGCTGTCTGATTTCAGGGCTAAGCGATTTAAATGTTTTGCATCGTCACTATCGGGTGCATGGTGATATTAAATGTGATAATTTTATTTTGAATTTCAAGCAAGTTACCATGAAATTAATCGATTTTGGTTCCTCCCATAAAAATGGCTCAACACAATGCTATGCTGTGACGAATCAGTACTGCGACCTGCAAGCTAAGCTAAGAGCTTCTTCTAGTTTCTATGATGACATGTATGCAATGGGTATAGTAACGGCCTGTCTTTTTCCAGAATTATTTTCTGTTTATTTTAATAAGAACGATATTAATGTGGTCCTGATAAAAAATTCTCCTTTATCGCTTTTAGAGCAAGCGCTCATCGCTCTCGTTCGGGCGATGATGCGCTTTAATTGTAAAAAGAGATGTACCAGTGAAAATGCACTAGATTTCTGTCACGAACTGCTGGTTCATTTTTCTCGCTTGAATGAAGGCCAATTAAGTGAGCTCATAGCTTCCTTTATTGATCCTGCTGTGGCGACAAAGGAAGATCTGTTTCGTCATGCGCTGCGTGTGTAAATAATGAGGAGTTCATCAAATGAAACTATCAACCTTGAGAAGCTTGTTAAAAGGTGAGCAACGCTGGTCTTTTAATAGAATAATTTATGGAGATTATGCCGCTTTTAGAAAAATGCTGCAATATATAGCAGCCTATGAAGGCTGTCCCGAGGATTATGAATTAACAACTCTTGATCTATTTCCTCTCGTTAAAATTATTTCACCTTATAGCAGCAAGTGGGGATTAATCGAGTCAATGAGAAGACATCTTTATGGTCTTCCCTATCTAAGGGAAATAGAGGGCTGTTTTTCTTTGCTAAGTAGAAAAAAATTACTCAATGAAAATGCCCAGACTTGGATTATAGAAAATCTTGAAAAAACAGCTTCACTTTTATTTGTGCTGCAAGAACTACAGGCCGTGAATTTACTGAATCAAGACTGTCTTGAACCTTTGATTTCCAAGGCTCGCCTTGTGGAAGATCTAACGAGCATTTTAAAAATCTTGAAAGATCAGCATCTCATCTTAACTACGGAGCAGCTTCAGGTAATTTTATTTTTTAAAGATATATTTTTATTAAATTGTACTCTTAATATTTTATCTGCTAATCACTGGATTCAAGAAAATCACCTACTGCTTACTCAACTTTTCAAGATGGATCCAGATCGGGTTGCTGAATGCTATGTTTCCCTTAAATATCTTGAACTGTCAAAAATTATCAATCAAAAAACAATCACTAGGTGTTTTCAAGCACTGATGCAGCATAAAACGGCTTTATTTAAGCTCATTTCCTTTTTGGTTATTAATCGTTTTCCTCTTCAGGAACCATATTTTAATAGCTTATTTTTATTGTCTGATCGTAATCTCAATCGCTTCACTATCTTGCTTGAGCGTTTGGCTCAAGATATGATGCTTAATCAAGATTCATTTCGCTTAGCTCTTGAACGAGTGACGATTAGACTAGAGAGTGCAAAAGCAGCAATGGCTATCAAGAAAAGCCGTAAACAAACTCATTTGCCGCGATCTGAAATGCATATTCTTTCTGCTACATCCTCATCCCTTTGTTTTTTTATGGAGCATGATGAAAAAAAGCGCTATAAAAATGGTGGATTTAAAAGAGTTAAAAAAGGATATGCCACCCTACACTCGAAGATCCCGCTTTATAGTGTCAAACGTTTATCTCGACCTAACCCTCATTCAACGCTTGAAGAAGACGCAGAACGTGAAGTGAAATTCCATCGTCTGCTCGGTCGCGAAGCTTTTTGGTTTTCTAGAAATAAAAAAAGAACGATTGTCTCAAGATGGCTTCATGAAAAATCTTTAGCTGACTTTGATCCACTTATTCTTGCTAAAGAAAGCTATGAAAAGCGATTACGCTGTCTCATTGCAGGCTTAAGAGAATTGAATCAATTGCATGCCTACTTTTGTGTGCATGGCGACATTAAGGCTGGTAATTTTATTTTAAATTTGCAAGAGGCTAGCATGAGCTTAATTGATTTTGGTTCTGCGCGTAAATTAGGATCAATTAAAAATTATTCCAGAACTAAAGTCTATTGTGATCCACAGCTACAAGCAAGCATTCATTATCAGTTTTGCGATGATATGTATTCTATGGGAATAGTCGTAGCTAAACTTTTTCCTGAATTGTTTATTGTGTCTTATTTTACAGATCTAGTTCAGGTGAACAAGCGCAATCCTCCAACTACTTTGTTTGAACAAGCCTTGGTTGATCTCCTTGATAATATGATGAACGTAGACCGCCAATTAAGATGTACAAGTGAAGCCGCCTTGAATTTTTGTCAAGACTTACATCATTTTCTACCTTCTCTTAATGAAAGGCAGTTGAGAGAAATAAAAGCTTCTTCTATTGATCGCTCCGAGCCTAAGCTAGAAGACCTCTTTCGTGGTCGGCTCCGAGCCTAAGCTAGAAGACCTCTTTCGTGGTCGACTCCGAGCCTCAATCTAAAATTAGTGTTTAATCTTGTATTTTTCCCTATTTAATATTTCCTTAATATTTAAGCTGTACTATTACATTTGCTTTTGAATTAAAAGCCATCAAGCGGTACCTCAACACCTCATTATGAAAAAAGGAATTTTTCATGCAACAATCTCAGGCAAGAGATCTAGCTCCACAAATAAAAGAATTTTTAACAGAAGAACATCTTCAGCTCATCCTCGAAGCTACACCTCAAACTATTCTCGTAGTTGATCGCAATCGAACTATTCTATATGTAAATAAAAGCATAGAAGCTCTTTTTGGTTATAGTCGAGAAGAACTTCTCGGCGAAGTGATTGAAATTTTAGTTCCTGAGACCTTTCGCACACATCATCCTGAATATGTAGAGAATTTTTTTAAAGAACCACAAACCAGACCCATGGGAAAGGGGCGTGACTTATTCGGTCGACGGAAAGATGGCAGCGAAGTCCCGATTGAAATTAGATTAAATCCCATTGAAACCCCAAAAGGAAATATTTTTACTCTAGCCTCTATTATTGATATTACTGACCGTAAGCAATCAGAAGAACGCTTCCGTTTAGTCGTGGAAGCAGCACCAAGCGCCATGATCATGGCTAATCAAAATGGCTTAATTGTTCTCATCAATCAAAAAGTAGAACATTTGTTTGGCTATTCTCGAGCAGAACTAATGGGCCAACCCATTGAAATTTTAGTGCCAAAGAAATTTCATTCTAACCACCCAGAACATGTGAAAAATTTTTTTAAAGAACCCCAAGCCAGAGCAATGGGCAGAGGACGTGACTTATTCGGTCGCTGTAAAGATGGAACAGAAGTTCCCGTAGAGATCGGTTTGAATCCTCTAGAAACGCCCGAAGGTGTTTTTACCCTAGCTTCTATTATCGATATTACCGCACGAAAACGTGATGAAGAAGAACTGCTTCGCAGTAATGCTGAATTAGAACAGTTTGCCTATATTGCTTCCCACGATTTACAAGAACCGCTACGAATGGTTGCCAATTATACTGAATTATTAGCAGAAAAATATAAGGGTAAACTGGACGAAAAAGCAGATAAATATATCTTTTATTCTGTGGATGGTGCCAAGCGAATGCAGCGCTTGGTAGCCGACTTGCTAGCCTATTCTCGTGTGGGCTCACAAGGCAAAGAGCTCATCCCTGTGATGGTTGAAAAAGTATTGGCTAATGTCTTGAATACCTTGAGCCAATTGATTCATGATACAGGCACCCTCATTCATGCAGAAACCTTGCCCCTCGTACTTGCTGATGAAGAACAACTCCATCAGCTCTTTCAAAATTTAATTACAAATGCAATAAAATTTCGTCAAGCCATTCGACCGCAGATACATATTCGTGCCACTCTGCAAAATAATTTCTGGGTTTTTTCTGTAAAAGATAATGGAATTGGCATCAAGATGGAGTATGCCGAGCGAATTTTTCAGATGTTTCAGCGTCTTCATACCCGAAATCAATATGAGGGGAGTGGAATCGGTTTGACTATTGCCAAACGGATCGTTGAGCGTCACCGAGGAAGAATTTGGCTTGAGTCAGAGCCGGAAGTTGGCACAACCTTTTTTTTCACCTTATTGGCTGTTCCTGATAGGAGGTTAAATAAATGTATGGGCTAAATAAACCCTTGAATAAGATAATTAATATCTTACTAATCGAAGATAATCCAGGCGATGCAGATCTCACAAAAGAAACGCTGGAATTCAGTAAACTTTTTTTAAAAGTGACTGTTGCAATGGACGGTGTAGATGCCATTGATTATTTACTTAAAAGATCGAGTTATGCGAACGCAGAAACACCTGACCTCATCTTGCTTGATTTAAATTTACCAAAAAAAGACGGACGTCAGGTTCTCGCTGAAATTAAGAATTACGATCATTTAAGTACGATCCCTGTCATTATCTTAACCTCATCAGATGCTGAAAAAGATATTGTTCAAAGTTACGAATTTGGCGCTAATTGTTATATAACCAAGCCAGTTGATTTAAAAGCCTTTCAAGCTATTGTGAAATCAATTGAATCTTTTTGGTTTACTATTGTTAAATTGCCATAATAGGGATGATGATCTGAAATGTACATCAATAGTACATCCACCATAAAAAACATAGAAATTAAAGATCTTTCTATTTTAATTGTAGAAGATGTTCAAGCCGATGCAGATTTAATTATAGAAATTTTATCTGAAATGAATGTTAATCCACAGCATATTATGCATGTAGAAACTATAGCCCAAGCCATCAATTGTATGCCTTCTGTTAAAGTAGATGCAATCTTACTTGATCTTCGCTTGCCAGATGCTGTTGGCATTCAATGTGTTAATGCTATCCGTGAGTTAACTTATGATATTCCTATTGTGGTTCTGACCGGTCTTGAGGATGAAAAACTGGCGATAGCTTGTATCGAAGCTGGTGCGCAGGATTATTTATCCAAACAAGAAATAAAAGCTCAGAACTTAAAACGTTCCATTAATTATGCGATTGCCCGTGTGCATGAGGTTTCAGAGCACAGACGAGCCGATACCTTGCATCAACATGTGGCCGAAATGAAAATGCAATTACTCATGGCAGATCGCATGGCTTCATTAGGTATTCTCATTGCTGGTGTGACACATGAAATTAATAATCCCTTAACAATTATTATCTCTCATTTGGAGATTTTTATGGAAGCAATTAATGAAACCATGGATAAAGAAAGCAGTATGAAAATTCCAATTGATTTATTAAGCGATGCCTACCATGCAGCAGAACGAATCCGTTGCATTGTTAAAGATCTACAGAGTTTTTCACGTTCGGACGAAAAGGAGGAAAAAAGTGGATTTGATATTAATAAAATTCTTGATACAGCTATCAAGATGGTTTGGCACGAAATACGAGACCGTGCTGAATTAGATAAGCAATATAGTGAGGTGAAGCCGGCCTTTGTTAGTGAGTCTCGTATTTTGCAAGTATTTATCAATTTACTCGTTAATGCAGCCCAAGCTATTCCTAAAGGAAATAAAAGTAATAATCAGATCCAAGTGCTTACTCGAATGACAGCGGAAGGACAAGTTGCCATTGATATTAAAGATACGGGAGCGGGTATTCCAACCCAAGTTCAACGCCGTATGTTTACTCCTTTTTTTACGACGAAACCCGTTGGTTTTGGAACGGGGCTGGGTTTAGTAATCTGTCAGCGAATTATTAGATCACTTAATGGAGAGATTTCCTTTACGAGTGAATTGGGAAAGGGGACTTGCTTTACTGTCTTGCTCCCTGCTTTTGAAGAAAACCTAGGTACAAGCAGAAAAACGCAGAAAGAGAGAATTTTAATAGTTGACGACGAACATACCGATTCTTTAAAAAGAATTTTGAGCAAGGATTATAAGGTATATTGTTTTAACAACCCTGAGCAAGCCCTAGATTTCTATAAAGTCAACTTTCCCTTTGATGTCATTTTGTGTGATATCAGAATGCCTGAAATGACGGGTATCGAATTTTATCAAAAATTAAAAATCTTTAATCCAGGACAAATACAAAACTTCATTTTTATGAGTGGCGATACCTCAATCTTAGATAGCTGTAAAACAATCGACCTCAGTCAAGTCCATGTTATTACCAAGCCCTTTAAGGTGCGCGAACTTCGTTTGTTGATCAATAAAGTCATTCGCTCTCTAGCACAATAAGCAGCTCTTGTAAGATTTGCTTAACCCCTTACCCTGTCATGCCAGCACGCTTTTACATTGGTATCTACACAAGTGCGGGCTGGTTAATTTTTGGTAGGGTGGATTAGGCGCTTTTTGCCGTAATCCACCAAAAATGGCTGATTACGACGCAAAAAATGCGTCTTCTCCAGATTAACCGCCACCAGCTCTTAATGTAATGTATTGAATTTTTTCAAAAAAAAATAATCATTAATTCAATAACTTAAAATTAAGATCTTATTATATATTTACAAATATTTGATTTTTGCATAAAATTTATATAATTCTAAAAAACTTAATTTCTTTTTAAAAAACGAGGCGTCTCAGAAATGTTTTTAAGATCCCTTTTAGGCATGAGCAATAAGGGAAGAGAAAAGTCCTCCAAAAGCAATGAGGGTGAAGAATATCGCCGCTTTACCAAACGCAGCTCTTTGACTCAAGCAGAGTCTATTGGCGTATTCACCCATCGTACCCAAAAGATGACAAAAACAATTCCTCATACTTTGGAGAAGCTTCCAAAAGCCAAGCTTCCCCAAAAATATAAGGCTCTGTGGTATGTTAAACAAGTCGAAAATGCTCTTCTTGCGAGAAGAGAGGTTGTTGCTCAAGAGCTTTTCCGTTTATTGATTCCCGGTCATCCTAAAACACGCCTACTGATCGATGAAGCTAATCTCGCTTTTGTTGCTTCCAAACAAATTCAAGGTCAAGCCCTTCCTTCCGATTATCCGCCACGGAAAGGCAGTCTTAGAAAAGTCTGGAAAAGGGATTGGAATCAGGCAATCCTAGATGGTCGCTATACCGGCCTTGGTCAAATTATGCTTGTTGCGCTCTTCGCCAACGAATTTGATTTGAAGCGGGGCAACTTTATTTTAGACCGCTTTGGCCAAATCATTAAATTTGACGGAGATTACTGTTTTGCAGATTTACGCAATAACATTTCAAACAATATAATCACTGAACATGAGCTTGCTAGCCTACCCTATCCTGGCGGATACCAACCGATTAACTGGTTGGGAGTAATAGCAATGGGTTCACCGCTTTTCACCCCACTGTGGAGCGAAGAAATTTCCAGCCATTGGCGTTTTCGCGGTGAAGTCAATCATGCTTTATTAAAAGTCTTGGTTTTACCCGATGAGTTGATCCGAATCTTTATTCACGCCTATGTCAGCGTACCTTACGAGGAAGAGCTTATTTATAATGAATTGATAGAAAGACGAAATCATCTTTTTTGGGCGGCTATTCAAAACAGTGATTTTTGTGACTATTTAAAACAAGCACAAGCAAATGAAGCGCTGAACGAATACCTTCTTTATTTAAAACAATTTGTGACGATGGGTAAAAATTATCTTTTTGCAGAACTAGAAAATTGTGAAGAATTAATTCGAGCTAATTTTATAAAATTACAACAGAAAGCATTTTTAGAAGCAGAAGCCGAAACTCAAAGAGAACAAAGTGAGGATCAAGAGGCGAAGGAAGAAGTAGAAACTATAAAGAGTCAAGACTGGGAAGAAACTCCTTCAGCACATAAGGAGAAAGAGTATAAGGGTTTTTGGAAGCCAGCCAATTCCTATACTTATCACACTATTGGTCAGGAATATGCTGAGCTCATCACGGCAAATCAAGAAATTGCCCAACAAGAATTCTTACGTTTATTTATTCCGGCCTATCCTAAAACCTTTTTGACAACAGATACTAAGAATGGTCTCCAGAATGTTATTGCTTATCAACAAGTAAAGAGCCAGCCATATATTCAAAGAAAAACGTGGCAGATGTTTTGGTCCGAACTTGAAGCAGGGCAGAATTCAAGTGAAACACAGCAGATCTTATTGAAATTGCTACTGTTGTCGGAGGAGCTCATCACGCTATTTATTGAAGCCTATATGATTCGGGAAGAAGACTTATTTGTCCCTCTCGAGGCAGATGAGCTCAGTGCTGAAATATTGGCAAAGATAAAAGAGATTCGTCAAAGAGCTCTCAGCAGCCAAGCCTTTTGTGACTATCTGCAATCAGAGCTCGCTGAAGCACAGTGTCAGCGTTTTTCTGACTATTTACTCTCTTTTGAGATCATGAGTCAAAATGATAAAGTCAATAAGGTTTTACAAAAAATCAATCTGAAAGAGTACCTCCATAGCTTGCAAATGGCTGCTTGCCAAAGAAACGCTTTACAAGTGGATGCTTTAACAAAGAATACTTAAACCTTCCGCAAGAGCTTGTAATTTTTCTGATTCTAAAATACAAACCTTCTTTTGAGCGAAGGTCAGAATTTTATTTTTTTGAAGTTTAGAAAATAAACGGCTGATGGTTTCTGCTGCTAATCTTAAATAACTACCCATATCTTGCTGTGATAAAGGTAGACTAAAAGCGAGCGCTCTTTCAAGGGGATGAAGACGACTAGCGAGTTCTATCAAAAAAGCGGCGAGTCGTTGTTCGGCAGTAGAAGCGCTAAGATAGGAGCCGTGATTCAGCTGCTTGCTGATTAAATACAAACAATGATGCTGCAGTGCCGGTTGCTCATGAATAAGTTTTAGAAAATGCTCATAGGGAATTTCATAAAGCAAAGTATCGGTTAATGCGCATACTGTAAAAGGATAGTAGCCTTTTGCAATAGCCTCATAGCCTAAGATTTCACCCCTAAAATAGAAGCTGCGAATGACCTCCTTTCCGTTTGCTTCAATTTGATAAGCCTTGAGCGCCCCTTGTTTAACAGCATAAAAATGCTGAAATTTATTTTTAGGAAGAGCAAGCACTTCTCTTCGCTTGAGAGGAAGCAAATGATTAAAAAAGGAAAGATCGAGGGTTTCTAAATTTGCCTTAGGCTTGTTCATAATATGAGCAACTACTGTCTGTAATTTGCTTTCTTATTTTACATTAGTCTAATAAATTATCAAATCATTCTGAATTTGGAAATTTTTTCCATGATCTAGATCAAGGTTTTCTGGCTCAAAAATATCTAAGGTGTCCACAGCTACATACTGAGTTGCAACAGATGCTAAATGGACAATCATTTATTTTACTCAATCCCGGCGGCAGAATTGCTGCAGATGAGAAACATCTTTTAATCATTGCAGTATTGCTGATGCTCATCGTTGTGCTACCCGTGATTATTCTCACCTTAAGCTTTGCTTGGCGTTATCGTGCCGGTAATAGCAAGGCTAGCTATTTGCCGAACTGGGAGCATCATGCGCGCTTAGAAGTCCTGTGGTGGTCTATTCCCTGTGTCATTGTTGCTATTTTAGCTACAATCACCTGGTTTAGTTCCTACCGCCTCGATCCCTATCGCCCGCTTGCAGTCTCAGCCTCAAAAGAACTCACTATTCAAGCAGTCGCTCTCGAATGGAAATGGCTATTTATTTATCCAGAGCAAAATATTGCTTCACTTAATTTTATTCAGGTTCCTGTTGGTGTTCCGCTTCATTTTCTGATCACCGCTGAAGGCCCGATGAATGCGCTACACATTCCGCAGCTTGGTGGGCAAATTTATGCCATGGCCGGCATGCAAACCCAGTTACATTTAATTGCTGATCTTCCCGGTCGTTATCGAGGGCTGGCAACTAATTTTAGCGGTGAGGGCTTTTCAGATATGCACTTCATCTTGCAGGCCGGTTCTCTAGCTGACTTTAAGCAGTGGGTGAGTAAGGTTAAGGCTAGTCCCCAAACCTTGACTGCTGATAATTATGCCCGACTCAGTCAGGCCGGAGTGAGTCAAGAAGTGGAATCTTATTCCGCTGTTCAAAAAGACCTCTTTGAAACCATCATGATGAAAGCCATGATGCCTATGCCACCTATGGAAGGAAAAGCGCATGCTACATAAAATTTTATTCGGTAATTTGAGTTTAGCAGTCATCCCTTACCATAATCCTATTATCCTCGGTGCGATTATTTTTATGGGCGCGATGAGTATGCTCCTCGTTGCTGCCTTGTTTTATTTTAAAAAATGGACCTGGTTGTGGCACGAGTGGTTAACTACTGTTGATCATAAAAAAATTGGCATCCTCTATTTGGGTTTGGCTGGAATCATGCTTGTGCGGGGTTTAACTGATGCCCTCATGATGCGTTTACAACAAGCAATCGCCGTAGGGGATTCCCTCGGCTATTTACCACCTGAACACTATAATCAAATCTTTACAGCCCATGGCGTCATCATGATCTTTTTTATGGCCATGCCATTTATGTTTGGCCTGATCAATATTGTACTGCCTTTACAACTGGGTGCGCGTGATGTGGCTTTTCCTTTTTTAAATGCTCTCAGTCTATGGTTGGCGGTAGCAGGGGCTTTCCTAATCAATATTTCCTTAATGGTCGGAGATTTTGCAGCAACAGGATGGCTTGCTTATCCGCCCTTATCAGAATTAGCCTATAGTCCCGGCGTTGGTGTTGATTATTATATTTGGGCTCTGCAAATCTCAGGTGTGGGAACCCTATTATCAGGCATCAATTTTGTAGTCACTATTTTAAAGTTGCGCTGTCCGGGCATGACGCTGATGAGAATGCCTATTTTTACTTGGACAGTATTCTGCGCGATGATCCTTGTTATTTTTGCCTTTCCTGTTTTAACCGCAACCCTTGGCCTACTATTTTTAGATCGCTTCATGGGGATGCATTTCTTTACAGACAGTTTTGGCGGCAATGCGATGATCTATATCAACATGATTTGGGTCTGGGGACATCCAGAAGTCTATATTTTAATTTTACCCGCCTTTGGAATTTATTCTGAAGTGGTAGCAACTTTTTCTAAGAAATATCTCTTTGGCTATACCACCATGGTCTGGGCGATTGCTTCCATTACACTACTTTCATTTATGGTGTGGTTACATCATTTTTTTACCATGGGCGCAGGTGCTAATGTGAATGCTGTTTTCGGCATTGCGACTATGATTATTGCTATCCCAACAGGTGTGAAAGTATTTAATTGGCTTTTCACGCTATATCGCGGGCGAATCACCTTTTCAACACCGCTGCTGTGGACGCTGGGCTTTGTGACGACCTTTGTTATAGGCGGGATGACAGGTGTAATGATGGCCATTCCCGCTATTGATTTTCAGGTGCACAATAGTTTATTTCTGGTAGCTCATTTTCATAATGTCATCATTGGCGGCGTGGTCTTTGGCTATATAGCCGGATTGACCTATTGGTTTCCCAAGGCCTTTGGCTTCAAACTCGATGAGCGTTTGGGAAAAACTGCTTTTTGGCTATGGATAGTGGGGTTTTATCTTGCTTTTATGCCGCTTTATGCCTTGGGCTTGATGGGTGTAACCAGGCGTATTAGCCATTATGAGGCTTCGACTGGTTGGCATCCCTATTTTGTCACAGCAGCGATTGGTGCTTTTATTATTGCAGCCGGATTCCTTTGTCATATTTTGCAGTTTGTAATCAGCTTTAAGAATCGGGAGCAATTGAAAGATATCACGGGTGATCCCTGGGATGGTCGAACCTTAGAATGGTCTATTCCTTCACCAGCGCCTTTTTATAACTTTGCTGAGCTTCCAGAAGTGAAGAGCAAAGATGCTTATTGGCTTGCTAAAGAGGAGAAAGCAAATTCGATTTCTGCACCTCAAAAAAAGACCCTTCAGGATATTCATCTCCCGAAAAATACAGCGGTTGGTTTTATTATTGGTCTGTTGAGTGCTGCCTTTGGTTTTGCAGTAACTTGGCACATCCTGTGGTTGATGTTTGCTAGTTTTGTGGGAATAGTCACCGTGCTCATCATTCGCAGTTTTAATACAGAAACAGATTATTACTTGCGGGTGACAGAACTTCAAAAAATAGAAAGCCAGTATCAACAAATGAAACCCGTCTTAGTAGAAGGAGTGTTAGCATGAAAGGCGAGTCTTCGCATCATGATCTGGGTTTATTTGGTTTTTGGCTCTATATCCTCAGTGATTGTATTATCTTCGCTATTCTCTTTTCGACCTTTGCCATCCTTCGCGGAAATGTTTATGGCGGTGTAGACCTCAAAACCCTCATGAATTTGCCAGATATTTTATTAGAGACCATGCTTCTTTTGGGAAGTAGCCTGAGCTATGGTTTGGCAACACTTGCTAGTTATCAAATTAAACGAAGACAGGTTTTGTTTTATTTAGCCATCACCCTGTTCTTGGGGCTGAGTTTTGTTGGTCTTGAATTGAAGGAGTTTTTACATTTATCTCAGCTCGGACAGAGTTGGGAAACGAGCGCTAGCTTATCTGCTTTTTTCACCTTAGTGGGTACCCATGGCTTGCATGTGAGTCTGGGCTTAGTGTGGATGTTTATCTTAATGATACAACTTTGTTTTTTCGGTCTGACACCCTTTATGCAGAAGCGCCTACTGTATTTAGGTCTATTTTGGACTTTTTTAGATTTAGTGTGGATTTTTGTATTTACGATTGTGTATTTAATGGGAGCGAGTTAGTATGTCAAACGCTTATCCTCATCAGAAAACACTCTCCTCGTATTTGCTTGGCTTTGCTTTATCCGCGGTTTTAACGCTTCTCGCTTTTGCGCTAGTTTGCTTGAAGTATTTCGCAAGAGAGAATCATTATATTTTATTAATCCTCTTAGCTTTTCTGCAATTGCTAGTGCAGTCATATTTTTTTCTTCGACTCAATGCAAGTCAAGAAGGACGCTGGAATTTAATTCCCTTTCTTTTTACAGGTCTGCTTATTCTTATTATGGCCGGTGGCTCGCTGTGGGTGATGTATAATTTGAATAATAATATGTAAATACCGCATTACCTCGAGCATTTGTTATGCTCATTGCTGTATAGGTTACGTATTTCGTTGATGAATTAAGGGTGAACTACCCCATAAGATGTTGCATCAATAAATTATTTAATTCATTATTCATATAAACCCGTTCACCCTGAGCCTGTCGAAGGGTAAGCTTTATAAACCCGTTCAC
>CAYXNR010000039.1:0-22078 GCA_964466595.1 uncultured Coxiellaceae bacterium
TTCCTTCGGGAAACAATATCATGGCTCGGATATTATGAGGGGAGCGTTCAGGCTCAGGGCGAACGGGTTTATAAAGCTCACCCTTCGACAAGCTCAGGGTGAACGGGTTTAACGGGTTTATATGAATTATATTCCTTAATGAAGCGTAAAGTTTATACACTTTATCAACGAATTATGTAAGCTATACAATTGCGAGCCCGCGAAGCGTTTGGGCGCGGCAATCTAGCTTTTTATTGCTGTTAAAAAAGCTTGTAAAATTTTGACAAATCCCAAAGCTCACGTATAATTGCTAGCCTTAAAAAGGTTTAACCTACAGGAAAAAATAGACTATGGTCGTCATCCGATTAGCTCGAGGCGGTGCGAAGAAGCGCCCTTTTTATCATATCGTTGCAGCAGATAAACGTCGTGCCCTGCTTGGCCGATGTATAGAACGTTTAGGGTACTATAATCCTATCGCGCAGGGTAAGGAAATTCCCCTTCATTTGAACTATGAACGTATACAGTATTGGCTAGCAAAAGGTGCCCTTCCTTCTGATCGAATGCAGCAGCTGATCAAGGACTACTTAAAACAGCAAGCCCAGACTACAACAGCAGAAGCCTAGGCTTTTGGAATAATATGAGTCTCCTTGACCGAGGATATCTGACTACTGGCAAGGTAGGTGCTGTTTATGGCTTGAAAGGCTGGCTGAGAATTCATTCATATACAGAAATTGCTTCCGATATTCTGCAATATAAGCCCTGGTATCTGAAAGAGGGTCAAGGCTGGCAGGTTGTTGAAGTGGAAGCCGGGCGACAACAGGGAAAAGGCCTTATCGTCAAATTAGCGGGTATTGAAAGCCCTGAAGCAGCCAGAAAATTAGCTGGTAGAATAATCGCCATTAAGCGCGAGCAACTGGCGCCTCTACCTGAAAATGAATATTATTGGGCAGACTTAGAAGGGCTTCTGGTCATTGACCAAAAAGGTCAAAGTCTAGGTCACATTAGCTATCTGATTGCTACCGGCTCAAATGATGTTTTGGTCCTCATCGATCAAAATGGGAAAGAACAGGCCCTACCCTATCTGCCGGGCTCAGTCGTCAAGAAAATTGACCTTGAGCAAGGCCTGATGTATGTCAATTGGGATTTAATTTAAGATGTGGTTTGGTATAATTGCCCTCTTTCCAGAAATCTTGGCTTCCCTGAACTATGGAATAACAGGAAGAGCGCTGAAAAAAGGTCTACTGACCCTCACTTCATGGAATCCGAGAGACTTAACAGAGGACAAGCATCATACAGTAGATGATAAGCCCTATGGCGGCGGACCTGGAATGGTCATGATGGCGCCTCCTTTAGCAGCAGCCATCCAGCTAGCAAGAAAGGCTGCCCCTAAAAGACCAAGAGTGGTATATTTGTCGCCGCAAGGAAGGCAGTTTAACCAGCGGACAGCTGAAGAATTTCTAAAAGAAGAAGCGCTCATTTTAGTAGCCGGTCGTTATGAGGGCATTGATGAGCGGGTTCTTGAAACTGAAGTAGATGAAGAATGGTCGATTGGAGATTATGTTTTATCCGGCGGTGAGTTGGCGGCCATGGTTATCATTGATGCAATTAGCCGGCTGATACCCGGTGTAGTGAAGGAAGAAGCTTCGGTTACCCAGGATTCTTTAAGTTCGGGCTTATTAAAATATCCGCAATATACTAGGCCGGAAGAATATAAGAATAAAAAAGTACCTGAGGTTTTATTAAGTGGAAATCATCAGGCAATCGAAGCTTGGCGCTTAAAGCAAGCTTTGGGAAAAACCTGGTTAAAAAGACCAGATTTACTAGAAAAAATGAAGTTGAATAAGAATCAACAAGAATTGTTACAAGAATATCTTAATGAACAAGACAAGCTAAGCGAATACTAAAGGAGTTTTACCATGCGTAATAAGATTATAAAACTACTCGAAAATGAATTGATGCAACCTGCTGAAAATCAAGCTGCCAAGGTCATCCCCGAATTTTCCTCTGGTGATACGGTAATCGTTTACATTCGAGTAAAAGAAGGCGAACGAACCCGGGTACAATCTTTCGAAGGCGTTGTGATTGCGAAGCGTAATCGCGGTTATAATTCCGCTTTTACCGTACGTAAAATTTCACATGGTGTTGGCGTAGAACGCGTTTTCCAAACCTATAGCCCCATCATTGAAAATATTGAGCTCAAACGTCGTGGCGATGTTCGTCGAGCCAAACTCTATTATATGCGTAAGCTCAGCGGCAAAGCAGCTCGTATTAGAGAAAAGCTGGCTGTTAATAAAGGCCCGGCAGAAACAGCTGCTCCTGCCAATGATGAGTCTTCGCAAAATACTGAAGAATAAGCCCTCATTGCAAGGGCGGGCATTCTTAAGAGCAGCATCATTGAGAGGAACGCTTTTTGCGACGCGATAATCAAAAAATTAAGGCTGTCGATGCCATTACGCCTAGTCCCGTCGGTGATCTAGGCTTTTGCCTTGTTGAGGGACGACTGATATCTATTCACTTTTTACCGCCTCTTCAGGCTCAAAATCCTGCTTGGAAAAATAAACTCAAACCCATCCTCGCTGAATTAAATGCCTATTTTAAAAATCCTCAGCATCGTTTTACTATCAACATAGAACCAAGCGGAACAGCTTTCCAGAAAAAAGTCTGGAAAGTATTGCAGAGTATTCCTAGCGGTGAAACCCGAAGCTACCTCGATCTTGCAAAGCGCTTACACACCAGTCCCCGAGCCATCGGTATGGCCTGCCGTAGTAATCCTTTACCGATTTTCATTCCTTGTCATCGAGTGGTTGCTAAAACAAACTTAGGGGGTTTTTGTGGTGAAACAGCGGGAAGGTTTATGCGAATTAAACAGGCTTTACTTGAGGCGGAAAAAGCAGCTTTAGTGCGAAATATTCTAATACCTACCTGAGCTAATATCTACCTGAGCTTGGGTTTCCCTTCCTTTTTGGGTAAGTGTTTGATTAATCTGAAAAAATTGTCATTCCGGCATGCTTTAAGCCGGAATCCAGGGTATTTAAAAGCCTGGATGCCAGCTAAAAGCGTCATTGGTATCTACACAAGTCTTATTTTTAAAATTGGTAGGGTGGATTAGACGCGTTTTTTGCGTCGTAATCCGCCATTTTTGGTGGATTACGGCAAAAAGCGCCTAATCCACCCTACCAAAAATTAACCAGCCCGCACTTGTGTAGATACCAATGACGCTTTTAGCTGGCATGACAGAGAGGTTAACCGAGCAATGACGGCTTACTCAAAAAATTCTATATAATCTGTTTATTTATTGTAGTATTATCATCTGATTGAAAAAATATATTACAAATATTAATCACAAAACAGAGGGTACTTATGCCACAAGACAATCAATCGCTTGATCTCCATTCCTTTTTACAGGAAAACACCGTCAAACGCTTATTTGATCTTCTTTTAGAAACCGCAAAAGAAATGCCGGAGTTGCAAAATAAGCTACCGCATGACTGCTCTTTTTTATTTGATTTTGAAACTATTCTATTGAAAAAAAATTCTGAGGAAGATAAAGAACGCTTAATTCAGAAGAATCAGCTTAGCAAATCCTTACAGGAACGCACCCTCAGCTTAATGACGAAGCTAGTCTATACCTGCTTAGAAGAGCCCAATACGCCCCTACCTACTGATTGCAAGTTATTATTCGTAGCCTGTTTTAATCCCTCTCATTGGGTCGCAATTACTGCTGAATTAGCCAAACTGAATCAAGAAGCAGTCCGTGTAGATGTTGAAGCATTGCAAGAAGCATACAGGGCGAATAAACAAGAACTAGCTGCTAAAGCAGAAGCAGAGAAAAAGGAACTCCTATTAAATCATGTTAGAAATGCGCTGATCAAAAAATATAACTTGCATGAGAATCCAAAAAATCTTCTCGCTCTCTTTGAGACTGTTGATCTTCACTTTTATGATTCACGAGATCCTAACACGCCGAATGGCATAGTGTACTATGACTCTGCTCGCTTGCAACTCGATCCACAATTTAATTTACATAATAGCCCCTGCAGCTCCCAACGAGGTAATACCTGTGGCGATCACTCCGTTTTTAATGTTTTTTTTATGGGTTTATTAAAGCAAGCGCTTTTTATCAATGAACAAGGTTCTATTAGCTCAGCTGATTTACGCACCATCTCTGAACAACTGCATATGCTTTCTACACTTGAACTTAATTTACATGTTGATCTAGCTTTGAGCGAGGTTGATGAAAATGATCCTGAGGAAGCAAAAGCACAGGCTCTCGTTAAAAGACTAGATTTAGAAAATGAAATAGACCAAATCAAAAAAGCCATTCAAGATATAAAACCTGCTTTAAAAAATTTATTAGGCCAAATACATCAATATAATGTTTTGCTCGGTCTAGATTCACCTGCACCTCAATTATCAAGACCTGAGACTGGGGTAGAAGATAAAACTGAAACTGAGGCAGAAGAGAAAACTGAGACTGAGGCAGAAGATAAAACTAAGACTGAGGCAGAAGAGAAAACTGAGACTGAAGCAGAAGATAAAAATGAAGAAAAAATTAATAACGAAACTGATCTTTCCCTACCCACCCAGGCTCAAATACAAAAAATGGAGGCTTTACTACATGACCTGCAGGGCTTCAATGAGCAAGAGATCAGAGATCAGTTAATAAGCATTTTGGAAGAGATGACTATTTCCGAGAATCCCTTTTATGATATGGGTTTAGTTCAAGCGCATTTCAATTTAGACCAAGCTAACTTTCATCATGCTCTAATTGTCGATACTCTCATTAGAGCTAAAATGGATAAAATTGTGGCGCAGACTAGTCAGCAAGTTACAGAAGAACTGCTGCCAAAGATAAATAAACAGATTGATATCATTACAGCACAGATGGCTAATTCCGAAACACTCTTGCAAGCACTTGCTAAAGAAATTCATAATTGGAAAACCTCGGGCAAAGCTAGCTTATGTATTCAAGATATAAGAGCTGTCCTCAATCCTCACAATCTCAGTGCGGAACAGACAGAAACGATCATTAAAGCAGCGGAGGAATTAACCACAATTGCCTCAGCAATCTTAGCAAGAGATGAAAAAAACGATTACCTGAATGAAAAACAATATTTTTGTATTTTAGAGCAAATAGAACAAACCTTGCAGACTGAAATTACCTGCAGTCAAAAAATACGGAACATCCAAGCGGTTTTAAGTGAACTCGATCTTTCATCTGCGCTTCCTTATCCTTCATTGAAAGAAAGTATAGACCTATTAGCCGATATGATCGAAGAATTGCATTATCATGGCAATAGTTACAATAAAGAAAAAATAGAGAAGGCCTTGAACATCGATTTAAATCTCAGTACTTCCCAGATTTTAGCACAGCAATTAATGGACAGGAAAGCAGGAGGCCTTATTTTAAAAGCCTGCCAACCTGTTTTAGAAAATACTTTTTTTCTGATTAATTCAGCGCTTCAGAGGATCAAAAAGCAGGTTCCGGATAAAACGCTCCGCAAAAGAATAATCGAGACCCTCAAGCTAAGCTTAGCTGAAAATGATTTATCTGCTTCCACTCAGCAAGATGTTTTAAATCTTCTCCAACCCTTGAATTTATCAAAGGAGAATGAGGAAGCTGTGATGAATGCAGTAAAGGAGATATATAATTTGGCTACAACGACTGCTAGGGATCCTGATCAACAAAATGATTATTTGAATGCGGTCAAAGCGCCTGTTATTTTAAAAGAAATAGAGGAGTTTTTAGATAAGAAAGTAAAGAAAAAATCGAATCTTCTTTATTCTTTACTCTCTTGGTTGACTAAGCCAGCTTCTGCAGTAGAAGCAGCGCCTCGTCAGCAAGCTGAACGGCAGGCTCATAAGGCTCCAACTGCTTTTTAATAAGACTCTAGATAGAAGCTGCGCTCTGCATTTGGGGCTGGTTTCCTTCAAAGATTGCTTCCATTTTTCTTTTCATTACTGCTTTTTTGCTGTGATATTTGAAAAAACGGGGTGTATGATAAATAATAGCAGCTCCTGTTGGAATAAGCGGAATAAGAAAAATACTTGCTGAAAATAAGCCGTATAAAACGGCAGAGATTGCGAAAACACAAAGAGAATTTTTTAATTCCTGCGATTGAGGAAAAGGCAAGCCATCCACTTTTTCTAGAAATTCTTTTACTTTGCTTATTTTTACATCTTTTAGGTCACCTGGATTTTTATTGTCAAAAACTTTATGAATATTATCTCCAAAAGTATTTTGGATAAGAACTTGCACATTGTATCGAATCTCATCATCAGGATTTTGTCCTAGCAAAATATGTAGCTCATCATAAGCTTTTTTAAAATCTCCTTTAGCTTTTTGTATAACACTTTTAGCATTTTTGATAGTAAGATTTAGAATAAATACGTTTTCTTGTTTTACTTCATCTTGTTTTGCTTCTTCTTGCTTTTCCTCCGAACTCACAACTTGAGCTACTTGAGCCGCCTGCTGAAGATGAAGAGATAAATAAGCCTTTAATCCACTATGAACTACCTCTGCATCTTCCTCCTTAGAAAAAGAAATATTCCATTGTTTTTTTTCTTCATTCCATTTGGCTTTACATTCTTTTTTGAATAAAAATTTGAGACCTTCTTGAAGAGTCTGTTGTCTTTGGCTTTGTCTTTGTCTTTGTCTTTCTCTTCTTTCTCTTCTTTCTCTTCTTTCTTTTTTTCTTTCTATTATTTGTTTTTTTCCCCCCAATTTTTTTTCTATTTCGTTTTCGCTGTTGCTTTCGCTTTCGCTCTCGCGGTTGCTTTCGCTTTCGCTCTCGCGGTTGCTTTCGCTTTCGCTTTCTATTTGCTGCGATGCGTCGTTATTTTCAAGGCTCTTAGTCCGTTCTCTAGCTAGCATTTGCTTTACCCTCGTTTTAAACCATTAATCTATAATTGTTTAAATATAATACAATAAAATAAGAGAGATTTATTAAGCCTTTCTTAGATGAAGGTTGATTGATGTTTCTCTGTACAGTATAAAAATCATGTTTGTCATATCTATATCTCATTGATAATTCAGATCCTTCGCTGCGCTCAGGATGACAAATTGCGCCAGGATGGCATCGGAAGCGTATTTAATTTTTGTCCGTACAAAGTTTATGTTTACTTATTTTATAGTAATATCAAATACATAGTAAAAATGGCTTCTTTTTGTCGTCTAGTATTTGTCTTTTAAGTTAAGACCCTTTTAAGGTAAATGCAAAATATATACTATTTTGAATATAATGGCTATATTATGTTAAGGTCGCTCTGGATGCCAGCTAAAAACATGCTGGCATGACACCTTATCTGGAATTCGCGTTTTAAACTCGCTTCCCGCGGAAAAAGGCAGTTAATAGCCCCGCGCACTCTGCTTCTAACAAGCCGCCGGCATAGGGCAGACGATGATTGGAGAGGAGGTCTAAACCTTGATAGACACTTTGAACGGCTCCAGCTTTCGGATCCCAAGCACCAAATACTAAACGAGCAATGCGCGCTTGTATTAAAGCACCAACACACATTAAACAGGGTTCAAGAGTTACATATAAAGTGGTTTCGACAAGGCGATAATTTTTCTGGACCTTAGCTGCCTCGCGTAGTGCGATCGTTTCTGCATGGGCGGTTGGATCGAGAGTCTGAATAGGACAATTCCAGCCTTCGCCAAGAAGCTGATCATTCAGAATCAAGACAGCACCCACCGGCACCTCGTCCTGCTGTTCTGCTTTTTTAGCAAGTTTTAAGGCCGCTTGCATCCAAAAATGATCGCGTTCTGAAAACATTAGCGATTTCTCGGAGCTCTTCGAGCTAAGGAAGAATGTGGTCCATTTTGTTCGGGAGGCTTAAAGCTTGGTTTAAAAAAGGGAAGTGCTTTTTTGCCAAGCACGAGATCAGGAAGATAGGAATCTATTTCTTTGAGCTTGGCTAAGAGAAGAGCTTCATTTTGAATGAGGATCTTATGCTCCTCAGGACTTTTAATGCTCAATTGTTCTAAAACCTCTTGCAAGCGGTAGCCGCGTTGTTCCAAGCCTCGATGGAGAAGTCTTAAAGCGTGAATGCGTTTTGTCTTAGTTTGTTCGGGCAGTTGTCGAAAAAAACAAAGATCTCTTAATTCTAGATTAATTAATTCTAGCCGATCTTCTGGCTTTGAGGTTAGCAAATTTAAAGTGTGCATCAGCTGCCCGGTACGGCCCTGCTCTAAGAGACGAGCACCATCGTCCTTTTTCATTGTTTCCAAAATACTGTGACAACTCTCATCAAGCTTCGCGTTCTCCAATACGCCTTTAAATTTTACTAAGAGCTCAACTTTTTTCTTTTTTGTCTTTGTGGGTAAAAGCCATCTGGATTTTATTTCGGCTGATAATTCAGCTATTTTTTTATCTATATGTAAGTTGACCAGCCGTCGCTTATAGTCTGAGAAGCTGTTCTGTTCAGATTTTTTAGTCTCTGTTGCTCCATTGGACTGAGCAACAAAAAGCTTGCCTAAGGAGAACCATCGTTCCCTTAAAAAGGCTTGTTTAAAATCAGGCTTTTCTTCTGCTCTGCCAACAGCTAACCCCTGCCGCTCTCTTTGCTGTCTTAACTGCTGTCTTTGCTTTACTATTTCTAGAGTATAAGGATAACGTTCTGGTTGTTCGATTTCGTAGCCAAGACTCTCTAGCCACTCATTAAATTCCATAACTATCTTTGACAGTGGAGCAGAGACCAGATAGCCCTCTTTCAGATAGCATTTACTCTCTACATAATCCGCAAATAAATACCAATCACGTAGTATTAAATTAAGTTGACGAGCAGCAGCAAGCAAGTGAGGTTTCATTACTTTATTGGCAGAAAGCCAGCTAGCCGGTAAGGATTGCAGCAAAGCGCGGAATAAGCCCTCACCTTGATAGATAATTTTAATGAGTTTAATTAAGCTCTGCGTCCTGGTTGCCTCCTTTGCTTTTTTCAAAAGCTGTTTGACTACATTCAAGGTTTTTTCAAGTTCTGCCGACAGTGGGACTAAAACCGTGGCACCGGACAAATCGTGTAAAATTGTTTCACAAGCTGCCGTGATATTCTCCATGCCTATTCTTTTAAAACTTTGTAAAGTGATCGGTTGCTGAGGCCACAATCCGAGGTGCCCTTTCCAGATCCTACCCCGCCGTTTATATGTATCTACAAAAGAATTGCTATCAAACTGTTGCGCCATTGTTTCTAAGGGAGCAAGTAAGTTCCTCCAGCCTCGCAATTTTCGCAAAGCAGGTAAATAACCCAAAAAAGCGCCCAATCTTAAATTAACCATCCCTTGTAAAAAATGGCTAGCATAAGCAATTAAGCTAATTAACTCTTCTTTCGCGCCATCGACCCCTGACAAAAAAGCAGTGATTTTTCCCCATATTCCTTTTTCACCTAATTCGCTAAATTGTTGAAAAAGATACTCTGCTCGATCCATCATTTTTTGAAAATCGATTAAAAGATTGAGCACAGCTTGATAGTAAAAAAGCATATCCTGTGTTGGTGTTGCAAAAAGATAACGACCCTCCGCATCTCGTGGTCCTTCTTCAAGGGCTAGTTTATAAATTGTAGGATCGAGCAGCGCTTTGAGTGCTTCGCGTAATTGGACTTCCAGATCGTTGGCAATATTTTTTATCTGAAGCGGGAGACTTGGCGGGGGACTTGGCGGATAAGCCCTTTCACGCATAAACACCTCTTTTGTGTATTTAAAAAATAAAGCTTATAATTTTAAGCTGAGACATTATAGCAGCAAAAAAAATAAAAGCACTTCAGACAAGGATAAACATGCTCCATTCAAAGCAAATACCTCTACTTGAAGAACCAAATGAAAATATTTACACCGTGAGTCGGCTCAATCGAGAGGCTCGCCAAATTTTGGAAGGCTGCTTTCCAGCTGTATGGGTAGAAGGTGAGCTGTCTAATTTTAAAGCCCATAGTTCGGGACATTGGTATTTTTGCTTGAAAGATGCACAGGCTCAAATCAACTGCGCCTTCTTTCGTGCACAAAATCGAAAAATCAATTTTAAGCCGCAGGATGGCTTGCATGTCAAAATACGCGGCCAAGTGAGTTTATACGAGGGTCGCGGCTCTTATCAGATTATTGTAGACAGCATGGAGGAAGCAGGCCAAGGCAAATTGCAGCAAGCTTTTGAGGCTTTGAAAAAACGCCTGGCCGAGGCCGGTCTTTTCGATGCTGCTCATAAAAAACCCCTTCCCGCTCTTCCCTGCAGTATCGGCGTTATCACCTCTCCGACAGGTGCGGCAATTCGAGATATTTTAAGTATTTTAAAACGGCGCTTTCCCGCCATCCCTGTAATCATCTATCCAACGCTAGTCCAAGGAGAGGCTGCAGCAGCTGCTATCGCTCAAGCAATTCAAGCTGCCAACCGCCGCAAAGACTGTGAGGTTTTAATTTTAGCTCGAGGCGGTGGTTCTCTTGAGGATTTATGGCCCTTCAATGAAGAAATAGTCGCGCATGCTATTTATCAAAGTGCACTTCCTCTGATTAGCGGTATTGGGCATGAAATTGATTTTACCATCGCTGATTTTGTGGCTGATAAAAGAGCTCCTACACCCTCAGGGGCAGCAGAGCTCATCGCGCCTGAGCGTCGCGAATTATGGCTTGCGCTTTCACAAAATAAGCGACACCTTATTAAACAAATGCAAGCCCTACTTCTGCCTTTGCAGCAGCAGCTAGCTTGGACTCAAAAAAACTTAGAGCAGCAGCATCCTCAGCGAAAACTAGCTGAAAAAGCGCAATTACTCGATCACTTCGAAATTAATTTAGTGCGTTTACAACTTCAGCTGCTGCAAGAGCGTCAGGCTAGTCTGAAAATGAGCTCCGCTAGACTCTTAGGTTTAACGCCGGCTCATCGAATCAAGCATCAATTGCAGTATTTAAAGCTAGCGCAAGAGAATTTTAAAAATAAGATGAGTGCGGTAATCCACCACCAACAACTCCAATTGAGCAACGCCGCCGCCACACTCGATGCCCTCAGTCCACTTCATACGCTCGGCAGAGGCTATGCTATTACAACGCGCCAAACCGATCAGCAGGTTTTACGCTCGGCAGAAGGGCTACAAAAAGGAGATAAAATTAATGTGCGTTTGAAGAAAGGTTCTTTGGATTGCGTGGTAGAGGAGGTCAAACCTTAGCAGTCTCAATTGTCATCCTGAGCGAAGCGAAGGATCCCTAAGATCCTTCGCTTCGCTCAGGATGACAGCACCTCGCTCAGATGGCAGCGCCTCGCACCTAGCTTTAGGCGGCGTTGGCTTCTTCTTGAAGGAAAAGATGTTCACTGGGAGAATCAGCAAAAGAGGTGGCATCGAGTAAGGCCATTAAATCTTGTAGCTTCTTGCTGTTATTTTCTTTTTCCGAACGAAGACTAAGGTTTTCATTTTTTAAGTGCTTTAACTCAGAACGTAATCTTTCCATCTCAGTTAAAATGTTCATCGTCTTTTCTTCTAGTTTTTGCAAAATATTTTCCGTCATTGTATTTCCCTTCATATGATATTGATGATTAACCATCTTAATAAAAATTGATATAAAAATCCAAGAAATTATCTCCGTAATTATCCTGCTTGCTTATACTTTCGGAATAAAAGCAACGGCGGCGTCAGAATCGTCTATGTGGAATAAGCGTTCTCCAACAGTGGGGGCTACGGTAAACATTTGATATTCGGGTAACAATTGCTGAAGCAAAGCCCCATAACGTTTGCGGCTAATAAAAATAGTTGCCTTTGGTTTTTTGGTTAAAAGCGGCCAAGCCTGCACCAAGCTGAGTAAACTTTGATGCTCACGGTCTCCTATAAGGCCTTGAACTTCGATCTGCGGCGGTAGGTGTAAATAAAAACTAAGCTTGCTTTCTGAATCTAATAATACAAATTGCCAGGGTTGTTGTGCTTTTACAGTCCTGAGTTCTTTTTGTAACTCTGTAGCAAAATAACGCGGGCCGCCCTGCGCATAAAAGAGGGGCTGCAGAAGACCAAAAAAAGTGAAAAAGATTAAAAAGAAGGAAAGAACCACAGGAGCGCACCAGCGCTCTCTTAGGCCTCCCTTTTTGAGGCCTGAATCAAGCCAATCTGCTGTTAGCAAAATAGCAAAAGGAAGCATCGGTAATACATAATAGCTACGACGGGATCCACTCAGGGTGAAAAAGACAAAAAGTAACAAGAGTGCCCAAACCATCCATTTAGAATTCCAGTTTAGCTCCCGCCAACGTACAGTTAAACTGCCTAAGGCAGGAATAAAAAAAATAGTCCAGGGCAGCAAATAAATAGGTAAAAAAAGAAAATAAGTATAAATAGGATCTTTATGATCAAAGGGCTGAAAATACCGTAAGAAATTTTCACGATAGACTAGGTATAGCCCGTTTTGACTATATTCCCCACCGCCCCAATAGGAAGAGCCCATGAAAGGTAAAATATAAATAATAAGCGCTGGGATCAGAGCGAGAAAAAGACGACTATTTAAATGATTTTTCCAGCGCCCTTGATGCAAGAGATCGGGTAAGATAGCTAAAATAGGAACAACAGCACCGACCAAGCCTTTGCAAAGCGAGGTGAGGGCTACAATCAAAAAGAAAATAGCATAATTAATCCATCCTGTTTTATCTCGTTTTTCAAAATACCAACAAACTGCTGCGAGAGAACCGGCCATATTTAAGAGATCTGCGCTACTCACACGGGACCAAAATATAAAGTAAAAAGTGGTTAAAAGCAGCCAAGCAGAGAGCAAGCCAAAATGCTTATTTTTTAAACGAAAACCGAGTCTGTAAAGAGAGAACAGTGCAAGCAAGCCAGCCACAGCTGAGGGCAAACGTAAAGCCCAGGTGTTCAGTTGACCGGTGATTACAGAGACTAAGGCGATTAGCCAATAGGAAAGTAGCGGCTTATCATAATAATTTTGCGTGCCGAGATAGGGATGGAAAAAATCATGCCGGAAAAACATCCCACTCACTATATCTGCCCAACGATGTTCCTGGGTCCATAATTCACGACCGCCTAGCATGGTGAACAATAAAAGAACAGCTGCAAGCAGTAAATAAGATAAGCGCGTAGAAGGTCCCCATAATAAGGCGGCCAACCTAGCGCGTGGCATTGTTTGCTCAGACTTCATGATTTTGTGTCACCTTAAAAATAGCAGGATGATAAAGGCAGATCGCTTTACAACTCAAGGTCGATACTACTATAGTAGTAGGCATTTTACGCTGAGGAGGATCTATGTTTCAAGGCAGCATGGTGGCATTGGTCACACCCATGCAACAAGATGGAACCATTGATAAGGCAGCACTCCGACAATTAATTGAATGGCAGGTTCATTCTCACACCCGTGCTTTGATTATTGCCGGTTCGACTGGCGAAGCTGCTACACTTCATCATGAAGAACAAGATGAACTCATCCGCTTTGCAGTAGAACAAGCAGCCGGTCGCCTACCGGTGATTGCTGGTACGGGTTCTAACTCAACCGAAATCGCTATCCAACTGAGCTTGAACGCTCAAAAAGCAGGAGCCGATGCCTGTCTCGTGGTCACGCCATATTATAATAAGCCAAGCCAAGAAGGTCTCTATCAACATTATAAAACGCTTGCAGAAAAAACAGCGCTGCCACTTATTTTATATAATGTGCCCGCACGTACTGCCTGTGATCTCCTACCTGAAACCGTAGAACGTTTAGCAAAATTGCCGCAGATTGTGGGTATTAAAGAAGCTACTGGAAAACTAGAGCGGGTTCAGGAAATTCGGAAACGCTGTGGCTCTCAGTTTGCAGTGTATAGCGGTGATGATGCCACCTCACTTGAATGGCTATTACAGGGAGCAAAAGGGGTTATTTCTGTTACCGCAAATATTGCCCCTCTCAAAATGGCTAAGATGTGCGAAGCTGCTTTACAAGGTAATTTACAAGAAGCAGAAAAGCTCAATAAAGAATTACTGGGTTTACATCAGAAGTTATTTGTTGAATCGAATCCTATCCCCGCTAAATGGGCTCTCGAGCAAATGGGTCTCATCCAAGCAGGCATCCGTTTACCCTTAACCAAGCTTCAGTCTCGCTATCATGCTGAGGTAGCAGAAGCCATGCAAGCAGCAGGAGTGATTTTAGAACATGTCTAAAGTAAAACTGTTTTTTATATTGCTAGTGCTTCTCTTTCTATCTGCTTGCTCCCATTTCGCAGATAGCAACCGAATCTCACCGCCTGCTGATACCAAGAGTATTGCTTCTTTAAAAACACCGCCGGGGATGGCGCTTTCCTTTGATACACTTTATCCTATCCCTCAAAGCAGCTATTCGAGTAAGATCACACAGGTTGATATTACCCCGCCCAGCTTAGATATCAATAAAGCTGCTGGCCGAGGTTGGTTTTCGTGGTAAAGCATTCAAGAGGAGAGGTACCGAAGCGGTCATAACGGCGCCGACTCGAAATCGGATGGGGAGTTTTATCCTCCCACGCGGGTTCGAATCCCGCCCTCTCCGGGATTAAAAATTATAAATGCAATCAATTAACTACAGTCAAGTCCATCTAAAAACCCGATTTTTAGCCCAGCATAATTACCTATAATTCATACAGCATGATAAACTATAAATAATACAGCATAATTACCTATAAATTATACGTGAGAAACCCATGACCTCTCCCTCGGAGAAATTAGCTGACTCACTTGCAGCCTTAAAAAAGCTTCAAGACCAAGGCATGATAGCTATTCAAGCTAAAAATCTTTCGCGCACACATCGCGAACGGTTAATAAAGAACGGTTTTTTACAAGAAATTATTAAGGGTTGGTATCTACCCTCCAAACCAGATGAGCCCAAAGGCGAGAGCACGACCTGGTATGCCTCGTTCTGGGAATTCTGTGCCGCGTATCTAAATCAACGCTTCCGTGATAAATGGTGTCTATCACCAGAACAGTCTCTCTCCCTACTCGCAGGCAACTGGACAGTGCCGAGACAACTTTTAATCCGATCGCCAAAAGGAAACAACAAAGTCACACCGCTACCCTTTCAAACCTCTCTTTTAGACGCACGCTTAAATATGCCCAAACACAAGGAAGTTAAAGTATTAAACGGCATGCGCATTTTCTCTTTGCCATCCGCGTTAATTTCTTGCGGACCTCGATTCTTTTCTCAAAACACGAGCGATGCCCGCACCGCACTTTCTTTAATTCGAGACGCCTCTGAAATCCTTGGACCGCTCTTAGAAGGAGAACATAGCGTTATTGCAGGCCGACTCGCGGGAGGATTTCGCAATATCGGACAAAACCAAATAGCGAATGAAATTATCAAAACAATGGCGGCGGCTGATTTTGATGTCCGTGAAACGGACCCCTTTCATGAAGCCCCAAAAATATCAATCCTCAATCGAGAACCGTCTCCTTACGTTAAACGCTTGCAAATTCTTTGGCAGGAAATGCGACAAGCTGTTCTGCAGAATTTTCCAACTCCTTTTGGACAGCCTGTTAATATCGAAAACTATCTAAAAAATGTAGAGGAAATATACATTACAGACGCTTACCACTCCTTGTCCATAGAAGGTTATCGAGTCAGCGAAGAACTCATTGAACGCGTACGCACAGGTTCCTGGGATCCAAGTAATTATAAAAAAGACAAAGATCAGATTGAAGCGCTCGCAGCAAGAGGATATTGGCAAGCATTTCAGGTTGTAAAAAATAGTATAAAAAAAACTCTCGAGGGCGCCAATCCTGGTAAGATTTTTGAGGATGACCACAGAGACTGGTATCGTGAAATGTTCGCCCCTAGTGTTAAAGCTGGCATTCTCAAGCCAAGCGATCTCGCAGGATATCGAAATGGCCTTGTATACATTCGCCGCTCCATGCACGTTCCTCCAAACCCTGACGCCGTGCGTGACCTCATGCCAGCCTTTTGTGAGATTCTGCAGAATGAAGTGGAACCCACTGTACGCATAGTGCTTGGACACTTCTTTTTTGTTTATATTCACCCGTATATGGACGGTAATGGACGCATGGGGCGTTTTCTAATGAATCTCATGTTAGCCGGAGGCGGATATCCCTGGATCGTTATCCCTGTAGACAAGCGGAGCAATTATATGGAAGCACTCGAAAAAGCAAGCACGCATCAAGATATAGTGCCCTTTAGTAAATTCTTGGCCAATCTCGCCATTCAGCGTATGGAAGGCAAAACCTTTGCTCTTCGATATAAAAAGAAAGGGAAAGCCTAAAGCGATGAAAAAGCAACGACGAAAGCCAGGGGGTCAAGTGCCACCTTAAGGTACAAAAATTCACCAACCCACTTCGCCAATTTGTGAAATGCAAAGTCTTGCTAATTTTTTGTACCTCAAGGTGGCACTTGACCCTTTGACCGCTTGCGAATCATGGCATCCATTGCGATGATAAGCTTCGCATCCTTTTGAGGTTTTTATTTTTTCAAAGCCCCAATAATATATTTGGTGCTTGTATGTTTCTATTTCCCCCACTATTTTTCTTGCTTCCTTTTCAAGATAGGATCCCGCTATACAAATATTTTTTTCTCCATACATAAGCTTTAGATAAGTATTAAACTGATCCTCCGTTGTTGAGGTTGGATGATTCCTCCACATGACATACTTATGAATGATCCCACGCTTGCCCTGGGCCACAATCGTTAATTTAGCATCATTTTCGCCATTATATTTAACATCGCTTTCAGGGTCATCATCTGGAGAATACCCAAGATCTTCGAGAGAAATCGTAACGGAATCCCTTGGGAAACATTGCCAGTAAATATAGCCTTTAATCTTCGTAGAAAACAAAGGTGGATGTTTTACCCCATCTAGTTCACTATCCAGATCTATTTCATTCAAAATCCCGTAATCATCAGTCAAGACTGAGTAGGGATATTTTTGCTTTAAACTAGCATTAAGAGCCTGTGATAAAAGTGGAAATAAAAATATAGCAACCATGATAAACCAGCTCTTTTGTCTCATACAATTCACCCCTGAATCTCTTATCATATCAGCCGCAGCCTGCAGAAGAGTAAGGGGTCAAGTGCCACCTTAAGGTACAAAAATTCATCAGCCACTTCGCCAATTTATAAAATGCAAAGTCTTGCTAATTTTTTGTACCTCAAGGTGGCACTTGACCCTTGCTCTTTCTTGCTCTTTGAGATGTTTGAAGGTACCTATTTTCTGTAATCATTTACTTTTTTCCTTGCTCATCCAATCAGTCAATTTAACGATTCCGCTATGATTGATTAACGACTTTAATTGCGTAATCGCAATTTCATTTAGTTTTTTCAGCCGCTCAGACTGCGGTAAATCCATGCGAATAAATTCCGCATTCATTGCCTCAATATTAGCTAACACTAAAAGCTGCTCTATGCTTGCGGCCTCGCGCATGTTCCCTTCTATATTTGGATTGACATCACGCCATTGCTTCGCTGTTTGGCCAAATAAGGCAACATTCAGGACATCTGCCTCACTAGCATAGACATAATTGGCCTGCGCAGGGCTAACCACTGCGGGGATAATATGTGCTTTAATTGCATCCGTATGAATACGATAATTGATCTTGGACAAAGTTCGATTAAGGTTCCAGTCCAACGATAACCTGCGATTCTCGTCTTCCTTTAGGCGCTGAAATTCTTTAATCAAATAGAGCTTAAACTCTGGGCTTAGCCAAGAACCAAACTCAAAAGCGATGTCCTTGTGAGCATAGGTGCCTCCCCCATACCTCCCAGCGCGCGACTGAATACCAATAGCGTCAGTTGCGCTTGTCCATTTTTTAGGCGTCAACCTAAAACTATTCAACCCAGCTTCTTTTCTAAAGGTGTCGAATTCGACACCTTTAAAATTTGGATTATGCATTTGCTCCCAAATTCCTAGAAATTCCAAGGTATTACGATTGCGCATCCAATTATGAATAAGGTCATCTCCGCCGAATTTATTAGCCATATCGGTCAAATTGATAAAATCTTCGTCTTGGCTAGAGAGAACAGTAACCGCAGCTCCCAGCACATTCATTGTTAATTTTTTGCTCTTTTTCATGGGTTTTCTCTCTTTTTATACTATGCCAAGTTGTTGATCTAAGAGGTAAAATTGTAGCTTAATTCAACGCCTTTTGCTAAAAAATTGAGGATATTTGCTCTAACATCTGTAGTAGAATAATTCTTCTTTAGGGAGACCCGCATGCCCCGATACATCAAGGCTGAACTGGCAATAAATCATACCGTGATTTATTCTGATGATTCCGGAAAATATTTTCGTTTTTCTGGCGGAACATGGACATGGAGAAATCATAATCCTGGAAATCTTGTCCCCGGCAAAGTTAGTGCAAGAAATAACCAAATTGGCACCACAGGGAAATTTGCTATATTTCCTGACTATGAAAGTGGTCATTTAGCATTGCTAGACAGTTTACACACTACGCACAAGAATAAAACAATCCCGAAGTTAGTAGAAAAATTTGCACCCGCTGATGATGGCAACGATGTTGAAACCTACACAAAGTTTCTTCGTGATAAAACCGGTATTTATGACAACAAACAGGTCAAAGACTTTACCCTTGAAGAATTTGATAAGCTTTGGCGTGCTATTGAAAAGATAGAAGGCTATAAAGAAGGTGAAATTATTGAAGTGTTTCCAGTTATCCAGGTTCATCGAGATAATTTTGGTATTTACGAATACAACATAAAGACAAAAGGCTGGATTTCCAAACAATTATGCCTAATCTCAACAAAGCAAGGTGAACTCGATTTGCATATTTGTATCTCGGATCGAGGTCATGAATATCTACGAGCGAGAGCTGGAAGCTCTGTCAATGGCAGCCTAGAAAAGCTTGTTGTTAAAGATCCCAAGAAAAATCAGAAACGAAAATCGTCTGCGTATAGCCTTACATCAAAAACTCACGAGGAGAAGGCAGATGCTACATGTTAGACTATTCCTGCTATTAATGCTCATTTCACCGCTCTCTTTGGCCAATAAGACGGTATACTTTGAACCCAAAGAAGTTACCTTAGAAGGAGCTATTGTATCTTTAAAGTTCCCTGGCCCTCCAAACTATGAAAGTATAAAAAATGGCGACAGAGATGAAACAGGACCCTATTTACTACTCAATAATCCTATTGATATAGAGCTATCCTCAAATATTGAAATAGGCAACGACGAACCCACTAAAAATGTAAAACTCATTCAGTTGGTTGTTTTAAATCACGATGACTGGAAAAATGTCACGCAAGGAAATCATGTGCGCATCTCTGGCACTTTATCTAGTGCCTTGACAGGACACCACCATGCCAGAATCTTGCTGGACATCAATAAAATTAAAGTCCTTTCAAAGGGAATGGTTAACAAATTCGATATTACCACTGAAGATATGGAATTCCTGCAATATCAAAACTTACAAGACTGATTTACTTATATTAATTTTGATCGGATTTCTTTGGCATTTTTAGGGGTAAGGTATGTATTTCATTTTTGTGGTAACAAACGTGGTAACTCCTATTTATCTAACGCAAGAAAAAGTTGAAACTGTAAAGGCCAAAGAGTAAGGGGTCTACCATCGGGTGTTGGCTTTACTTGAAAGAGTAAGGGGTCAAGTGCCACCTTAATGTACAAAAATTCATCAGCCCACTTCGCCAATTTGTAAAATGCAAAGTCTTGCTAATTTTTTGTACCTCAAGGTGGCACTTGACCCTTGCTTTTTTGCAACACACGGTACTTATAATGCTTTTGCTTCAGAAGAACAACAACAGAAAGGCAGAAAAGGGCTTGCTGCTAAGGAAGCGATAAGAAGAATTAATACTGTCTTTGGAAATCACCAAGAAAGGGCTACTAATCTTGTGGAAGCTCATAACCTAGATCCGGAGAAAAGGCAGGGTTCTACAAAGAAAAAATAAAAAAAAAGCCTTAGCAGCAACAGGTTGAAAAGGAGAAGCGGAGGCAGCAGGCTTTGCAAAGCGAGTGTCCCTATACCTTTTACGAGGACACTAGTGCGCTACGCATGGTTTCATTTATTCGTATTGCTACACCCACCTAGACACCTACAATAGTAATGATTTGCTACGTCTGTAGTATAAACACACAACATAGCAATTGTCTCTTTTCAGCCGAGAGGCTGCAAAGAGGAAAACCATCCGCCCCCTCCGCAACCATTATCCTATTGATTAATATATAAATAAATTCTGATATTTTAAGCTATACTGTAAAAAGCGGAGGTATTTTATGTCAAAAACACGCGTACAGGCCTTGATTAAGTTATTACCGGATGGAGAGGCCTTTATCTCAGAGTTAAACGCTACCACCACTATTACTGGCAAAGAGAAAGAGGACCTTTTAGTAGCAGCAGTACGTTCAAATTGCCCCGCTGCTGTAGAATGCTTATTAGAAAAAGGCGCAAACCCAAATGCTATGTCCCTAGACGAGAACTACAATGACACACCAGTCCTTATCAAAGCGATAGTGAATAAAAACGAGAAAATCGTAGAGCTCTTATTAAATTACAAAGCAAATCCTAATATCAAAGCCGAAGTAACCAGCCCTAGATCGGTTTGGATAGCGGAAGCGAGTGCATATAGCCTAAAGGATGAAAAACTAACAACTACACCGGTTACCCTTGCATATGATAGAAAATATGACACTATACTCCAACTCTTATTAGAGAATGAAGAAACAGAGATCTACTCCGCAGACTCAGGCAAGAGCAGGGAAATGCTTCTATGGGCAGTTAGGAACAATAACCCTACTTTAGTTGAGCGCTTGTTAGATAAGGGCGCCCCCCCTAATGCAAGGGACGACAGTGGGACAGCACTCTTAGATGCAATTGTAAAGGAAAACCCCGCTATTGTGAAGCTCTTGTTAGATAAGGGCGCAAACCCTAGCGCATGCAATAGACTGGGGGAAACAGCGCTTATGCTTGCAGTGAAGGATAGCTTTAGATTTAGAGAGAATATTAAGGATAGACTTGATATATTGAAGCTTTTATTAGAAAAAAACTTTGATTTTACGATTAAAAACGCAGAAGGTAAGACAGTATTAGATATAGTAAAGCATGAGGATAATTACTTTAATGCTCTTATTCAAACAAAAGTAAAACTCATGGAAATAAATGCCTTATTATTAGGTGAATTAAGTCGTCTTAACCAATCTAATAGTCCTGATAGGGAAACAAGAAAGGATTTCCTTATTAAGCTTCAAAGTAAATTTAAAAATTTCCCTGAAAGTGAGAGTGCAGCTGATTTAAATGCGTGGTGGGAAAAAACCGCAATGGAAATACAAAATAATATTGATGAAAAACAATTTAAAAAAGAATACAAATGGTATGAAAAAATTGGAAAAGGAATATCGAATGCTATTTTAACCTTTACTGGTTTGGGAGTTCCCCTTAAAAAAGCAGTTAGCGGTCTTTACTTTTTCCCCATGGCAGGAAAGACACAGGTAGCGGTTGAAGAAGTGCTGCAGGTGGCTAAAAAGAAACTCTAGGGTTAGAGGAGACCCCAGTAATCACATTCAAATTAGCCCGATTGCCCTGCCCTCTAAGCAGCTATTAAAGTCAGTTTATTTCCATAAAAAATAAATTAGTACTTTGGCAGGCTATATGAATTGTCAACAGCCGCTAAATTAAGCCCCAGCAATCATCATTTCTTCGATTAAAAGGGAGCCTGTGCAGACATTGCCGCGTCTATCAACATCAGTCCCTACATCCACGAGATGCATATACGTATCACGTAAATTGCTGGCGATAGTAATCTCTTGAACGGGATATTGTATTTCCCCGTGTTCAATCCAGAAACCGGCAGCGCCGCGTGAATAATCGCCGGTGACGATATTCACGCCGGGACCCATGACTTCCGTTACTAATAATCCTTTGTGCATTTTTTTTAAAAGACCGGCTAAATCAAGTTGTCCGGGGATAATAACTAAGTTATGGACTCCGCCCGCATTACCAGTCGATTGCATCCCCAATTGACGAGCAGAATAAACGCCCATGGCATAGCTTTGTAAAATGCCGCCATCCACAAATACATTGGGACGCGTTAACACACCATCTTCATCACAAGCCAGGGGGGCAAGCCAGGGTCAAGTGCACCTTAAGGTACAAAAATTCATCAACCCACTTCGCCAATTTGTAAAATGCAAAGTCTTGCTAATTTTTTGTACCTCAAGGT
>CAYXNR010000040.1:0-892 GCA_964466595.1 uncultured Coxiellaceae bacterium
ATTAATTTTCCAACAGCTCCTTCTCCTACTGATCCTAACCGTCTAGGATCGGCACCCGCTTTTAATAAAATTCGGGCTGCCTCGATGTTGCGACTACAAATTGCTGCCGTGAGCGCGGGCATGTTAAGACGATCCTTTGCATCGAAATCTGTAATTTTTTCCGCTAAAAGTTGAATTATTTTTGGGTTGATATGTTTTTCCACAGCTAAATTTAATAGTGGTGTTCCATCGACACTTCTTAAATGTGGATTGACTCCCATATCCAATAAAATTTGAACACCATTTAAATTGTTAGCCAAGACGAATCTGAAAAGAGAACCCTCACGGTCTAAAAGTACTCTATTAGCGAATAGAATAGCTTCCATATGGGAACGAATACAACGAATGGAATTGCCTTTCGCTTGATCGAGGGCTGTTTTTTTTAAATGATTGGCCAGTCTATAATTAGCACCAGCTTTTAACAAGTATTCAACTATAGCGCTATGACCATTAGAAGCTGCTCGCATCAGAGCAGTATGACCGGTATAATCCTTTGCATCAAGATTTGCTCCTTTTTCGCATAGAAATTTGACCAACTTTAAATTACCCGCTTTTGCTGCTGCAATTAAAAAGGTTTCATTAGTCTCATTTCGATAGTCTAAATTAAAGTTTTGTAAATTTACTTCATCAAATTGATTTGAAGCAAGCTCTAAAAATACAGCCTTTTCTTTAGCGAGTTGCCTGTTCAGGAGTTCTTTTATTTTATCGTCACTTGCTAGATCGAAAGCTGTTTTTTGATCAATCGAAAATCGAAGACTAGCGCCCAAGCTTAATAAGCGCTCAACATCTTCAGTGCTAGCTAGCTTAACTGCTTCTATCAGAGCGAGATCTAAGATATGTTGCTTCTTGAATG
>CAYXNR010000040.1:992-21942 GCA_964466595.1 uncultured Coxiellaceae bacterium
CTAGATCTTCATAGGGAAAACTGTTTCTGCTTAATAAAAAATGTATACAAAGGACGAGATCCTTTTCTAATTTAGGAGGAGCAGCGCCCAAGCTTAATAAGCGCTCAACATCTTCAGTGCTCGCTAGCTTAACTGCTTCTATCAGAGCGAGATCTAAGATATGTTGCTTCTTGAATGCTAGATCTTCATAGGGAAAACTGTTTCTGCTTAATAAAAAATGTATACAAAGGACAAGATCCTTTTCTTTTTTAAATTCAGTCCCAGTTAAATAATTTTTGATGACTTCAATCATTTTTTTAGGGTCGCTATCAAGATCAAAATAAGCAAGACAGGCAAAACATTCATCTATACTTAAAAAAAGAGGAAGTAATTTTTTTAAAGCGGGAGCAGGATAGGGCTCTTCTTGTGCTTTAAAAGCTTCAAGTTCTTTTTTTAAATTTGGATCTAATTGAAAATAACCATCATGGATTAATTTCTTCCACAAGGCTTGATTAACAGCAGTCCAATTGATGCCAGTAACAGCGTATTCATCTTCATATTCATCTTCTTTGACTTCTTTAAATAGCAAGAATCGTCGAGAATATTCTTCTTCTTCAGGATCTGGAAAAAGCTCTTCAAAATATCGTATGAATTTACTAAATTGAGGATGGTTATATTGATTTTCTTGCCCGCGGTAATCTTTTTGAGCTCGTAAATTACTCTCAATATATTCTCGGAGTGCTTGAATAATAGAAATAGAATGATATTCTTTTGCAAATATTGTATTCAATCTTTCATATATTGTTTCATCCTCTATTGTTCCCTGATGTGGATCATTTTCATCCAAGGGATGCACACCGAAATCCATCCTTTTAGCTATTATAAAAAAACGGTTATGGCTATGAACCTCACCATTTGCCTGGCGTGCGGCCTTTGAAACTAAGTCGCTGCGAATTTTGGCCAGCATGCTTTCTAGATCTTGTGGTAGCTCTAAGCCCCAAAGACATTCTTCTACTCGATCATTAAATCCTGGAGTACATGCTGTAACACCTTCTGTTAACTTATCTTTAATGAGCGCTTTTTCATTTATAGATAATTTGAATTCGGGTATGCAATCATTTAATAGTGCAGATAAAATTTCTAATTTTTCGATTAAACTCGCTTTGGACCGATAAGTAGATTGTCTCCCAATGTGTTTATTAATAGACTCATTGTAAGCCTCATTTTTTAATGATTTCTTTAAAAGATCAAGCCAATTTCTTTTATAAGAAGGCATTTTAAAGCCGTGGTTATCTTTTTTAGGCAATAAGGTAAACGATTTTTTATCTAGTGTAATCAAGGGCATAAACCACCTATTGAGAGGTTATTTTTTATACGGTTCTTTTAAAGTATAGGCGAAAAAAAAGAATTTATTGGGCTTTAATTTAATGCCAGGATTCTGTACTATGCTGTTTTTAAAATTAAATTGAGGAGACTTTTCTTCATGTCCGTGGATGCCCATCGCGAAACCCTGCATTTTCAAACCGAGGTGACCCAGCTACTCCATTTGGTTGTGCATTCGCTCTACAGTAATAAAGAAATCTTTTTACGTGAACTCATTTCAAATTCCTCCGATGCGGCTGATAAATTACGTTTTGAAGCTTTGTCAAATTCTGCTCTTTATGAAGCAGATCCAGAACTTCGCATTTGGGTTTCTTTTGATAAAGAAGCCAAAACCCTTACAGTGAAAGATAATGGCATCGGCATGAACCGCGAAGAAGTGATCGAAAATTTGGGAACGATTGCTAAATCCGGTACGAGAGAGTTTTTATCGCAACTGACTGGCGATCAAAAAAAAGACTCTCATTTAATCGGGCAGTTTGGTGTTGGTTTTTATTCTTCTTTTATTGTGGCAGACAAGGTTAGCGTTCGGACGCGTCGTGCTGGTCTTTCTCCTGATCTGGGTGTTTGTTGGGAGTCGACGGGCTCAGGTGATTATACCCTCTATAATATTGAGAAGCAGTCGCGCGGTACCGAGGTTATTCTCCATATTAAAGAAAATGAAGTAGAATTTTTAAATGATTGGCGTCTTCGTTCCATCATTACCAAGTACTCCGATCACATTAACCTTCCTATTTTAATGCCTAAATCTCTTGAGCAGGAAACAAAAGAGGGAGAGGTGGCAAAAACTGAATGGGAACAGGTGAATCGCGCTACAGCGCTGTGGACCTTGCCTAAAAGTGAGATTACAGCAGAACAATATAAGGAATTTTATAAACACCTTGCCCATGATTTCGAAGATCCACTGGCCTGGGCTTATAATCGCGTGGAGGGCGGCAATCTTGATTATATTAGTTTGCTTTATCTTCCCGCTCATGCGCCCTTCGATCTTTGGAACCGAGAAAAACAACATGGCTTAAAGCTTTATGTTCAGCGTGTTTTTATTATGGATCAGGTTGAACAATTTGTGCCTATGTATCTGCGTTTTCTTCGCGGTATTGTCGATACGAATGCCTTACCCTTAAATATTTCACGAGAAATTTTGCAAGATCATCCCGCTGTAACAAAACTTCGAGCGGCCTTAATTAAAAGAACCCTAGACTTGCTTGATACGCTTGCTAAAGATGAGCCTGAAAAATATGCGGCCTTTTGGATGCAATTCGGAAATGTTTTGAAAGAGGGGCCGGGTGAGGATTTTGTTAACCGCGAGCGCATTGCGAAGTTGCTGCGTTTTTCATCGACGCATAATGAAACTGCAGTGCAGGATGTTTCTTTCGAAGCTTATGTAAGTCGGATGAAGCCGAAGCAAAATAAAATTTATTATATTGTTGCTGATACCTATAATGCTGCTAAATCCAGTCCCCATCTTGAAATTTTTATAAAAAACAAACTAGAAGTCTTACTCTTTCATGATCGCATTGATGAATGGTTTGTCGCTCATTTCCCTGAGTTTGAAGGAAAAACGCTGCAGTCGGTGATGAAAGGCGATTTAAGTCTTGATGAGATTAGCGCCAGTGAAGATAAAGAACAACTGAAACAGGAAGATGAAAAAACCAAACAAACTCTCGAGCCCTTATTGAAGCAATTGAAAGAGGTCTTGGGCGATCAGGTGAAAGATATTCGAATTTCACATCGTTTAACTACTTCACCGGCTTGTTTGGTGCGGGAGCAGAATGATATGGGACCGCAATTAGAGCGCTTACTGAAAAGCGTGGGCCAGGAAGTTGCTGAGGTGAAGCCGATTTTGGAGATTAATCCACAGCATAAATTGATTGAAAAACTAGAATCTGAAAAAAATAAAAATGATTTTCAGGACTGGACTAAGTTGCTTTATGAGCAGGCGGTGCTGGCGGAAGGTGGGCAGTTAAAAGATCCGGCTGCTTTTGTACAGCGGATGAATAAGCTGTGGTTTTAGCTTATTTTGCTTAGCCTCCTCTCCCTTTCCCTCTCCTCCACAAAAAAGCGTGGAGGAGAGGGGACGTTCTAATTAAGACCGTGGAGGAGAGGGGACGTTCTAATTAGGACCGTGGAGGAGAGGGGACGTTCTAATTAGGACCGTGGAGGAGAGGGGGCGTTCTAATTAGGACCGTGGAGGAGAGGGGGCGTTCTAATTAAGACCGTGGAGGGTACAAGGCTTGTCTAGCTAGCGAACCTACTGTCATCCTGCTCAGTACTGTCGTAAATGTTCACGGACATAGCTTAGAAAACCCCCTCTCCGCCCGCGCTTTTTGCGGGAGGAGAGGGATGGGGAGAGGAGGGTTTAAAAAAACGACCCTGAATTTGCCTTAATCTCTGAAATTCTCGAACTGCAGCGGCATAGCCAAAGTTGCCTTACGAAGCATAGCGATGACTTCTTGCAAGTCATCGCGTTTTTTGCCACTCACACGAACATGATCGCCTTGAATGGCCGCCTGTACTTTTAAGTCCCCTTCTTTGATGAGCTTAACTATTTTTTTAGCTAAGTCCTGATCAATTCCTTCTTTAATTTCGACTTCTTGACGAGCCTCACTCAGAGAAGTATCTAATTTTTTATAGTCGAAAGCACGAATATCGACTTGGCGTTTTGCTAATTTATTTCGGAAAATTTCATCAACCTGTTTTAGCTGAAAATCGGTTGGTGCAATAAGCGTGATGATGTTTTTTACTTGTTCTAGACGCGCATTCGTATTTTTAAAATCAAAACGTGAATTTAATTCCCGATTTGCCTGATCGATGGCATTGCTGACTTCATGATGATCTAATTTAGATACGACATCAAAGGAGGGCATAAGTTTCATCCGAAATAGTAATCACAGGATTGTAACGAACCGCAGCAAAAAAGGGAAGGAGCGGAGTGTCTAGATCTGCCATCCCTGGAAGCGCCAGCATCAAGGGCTAGCGAAGAGATCAAAAAAGGTAAGTATTCGGCTAAGCTGGAGAAGTTGTCATTCCGGCATGCTTAAAGCCGGAATCCAGGGCATTTAAAATGCCTGGATGCCCGCTAAAAGCGTGCTGGCATGACAGAGTAAGGGGTTACCAAATACTTAACAGGGTAAGGGGTTACCAAATACTTACAAAAAAATTTTCTTTAACTTTGGTTCCAATAGGTTTCTGATTGAAAACGCTCAATCAGAAAATCAATAAACAACTTCACCCTAAAAGGAAGATAACGCTGATTAGGATAGGCAGCATGAATATCAATGCCATGCTCATTATAAGGACCTAAGACTTCTTGCAAGCTGCCGTTTTTCAGTTCTTCCGTGACTAAAAAACTTGAAATTTTGGCAAGACCAATACCAGCAACCGCGGCTTTCATTAAGGCTTGATTATTATTAATGCGAAGATTTCCTTTAACCGGAATTTTGATCTTTTTAGAACGATCTAGAAAAGACCAAACGTGACTGTGATGCCCTTGCGCAAAAATGGTGCCAGGTTCGGATTGATAAATGAGACAATTATGATTTATCAAATCTTCTGGCTTCTGGGGAAGGCCAAATTTTTTAAAATAAGAGCCGGCACCATACACGCCTGTACTCCTTTGGGTGATTTTGCGAAACTTCAAAAGCGGAGTATTGGGTAGCTCCTTAATAAAAATAGCAAGATCTAAACCACTATAGATAAAACCGACATATTGACTACCGAGGATTAATTCAATTTGGATGTCGGGATAGCGTTGAATAAAATCATTAATTGCCGGCACTAAGTGAACTTGACCAAAGCTGACCGGTGAATTAATGCGTAGTAGGCCTCTGGGTTGTTGGTGATGTTGCATCACATCCATTTCTGCCTCAGAAATTTCTGATTTAATTCTTTTCCAATGCAGATAAAATAACTGTCCGCTTTCAGTTAAGGCCAGACTGCGAGTGGTTCTTTGAATCAGTTGCACACGAAGGTGATTTTCAAGACGACTAATGCGTTTACTGACTATCGAGGAGGAAATAAACCATTTTCGAGCTGCCGCCGCAAAACTACCTTCGTCAATGACGGTAACGAAGGTAAGGGCATCAGTAATAATAAATTCAGACATTTAGGCTCAATTGCTGTGTTTTGTGTGAAAATTTATTCATGCATATTTTGCATCATTATATGCGATTATATTGGTATTGTAAATCGCATATAAAGACCTTAGTATCTCTAAAAATTGTACTCACAGTTTGCATTTGATAAAACTCTTCAAAAACGAGGAGATAGCAAAGGTGGCAGATTTCGAGGATGGGTTTCTTGGTCTTGATCGTGTTGTAGATCAACACGATTTGCCGAATGTCGACCAGCCCAGCCCTAATAATAATCCCCCCCGAAAACTCACTAAAAAACAAGCTCTCGCAAATAATCTAAGTCGCTGCATTGAACTACAGGTTTTCTTCGGTTCAACAGGACAAGCCTTTATTTTAAATATGGCCTTGGATGAAGACCACCTTAACAGCGATGAGGCTACAGAAAGAGCGCTGGTGAGCAATGTATTCTGCAATGCCACGGGTTTACTTACCGCCTTCATCTTGCACCGTTGTCTTCGTAGCAGTTATCGCACTGGCGAATACCAATTCAAGTTAAGTACAACAGGTAAACCTCAGGCGACTGAGCTTGCCGAGATGAAAAGTAATGATATTTTTATTTATGTAGATGAAGGTCACTTACATTATTTAATTAAAAAACCTTTTCGTAGTTTAATTGAAGGACAAATTCCGCTTGATGAGGATAAGCCAGATGAGGACTTGCAAAAATTAAAAACACTCCTCAGCAGTAGAGCGGAACTCTCTCCTTTGGATATTCCACCTTCGTCTTTGGAAGCCTTCAAGAAATTGACCGAAAAAAGAGGGCACACGCATAGCGGAGGAAACTCGACTAATCCCTTATATCGTGCCTGTAAAACGCTATCTGCTTTTGGTGCTCGCCTCGGAGCGGTGCTGAGTATTTTTGTCGGGGTGCATGATCCGAATAAAAGACGTCTGATTTCTTTTATCATGTCTGATATCTTTTGTGTTGTTTTTGGGTTGTTCGGTGTTTGTTATTTTGTTGTTCGCGATAAAATTTTAAAGATTCCTCCCTATAGCAACCATCCCTATGCTTCAACAGGAAGAGGAGAGGGCTGGTCAAAATACGCAAAAACAGCGCTCACCTTCGGTACAGCCATTGGACAGGGTATTGGCGGCTTAGTGATTGGCATAGCTGCGCATCATACAACTGCAACTATCTCTTCCTTTAGTATCGCCTTTTGGGGAGGTATCGTCGGTGTGGGCAGTTTTATTATCGCCATTGTAGCGATTCCCCTGGTTAATTGGCTGAGTGCTAAACGAGGAGGAAAAGGCATTCTCACTTCTGAAAACAAAAATGTATATCGCAATAATTATACGCGTTCCGGTTTTACACTCGGTGCGGGGCTGGGGGCCTGTCTCGGTTTATTAACAGGGCATTATCTTTTTGGCATGATTGTGGCTGCTAATATTTTTTCAGCCTTGGGTGCTGTTATTGGCGGTGTGCTTCTGTCAGTGTATGGCCATAAAATACATCGGTACATGCATACTTTACCTGAAGGCAAAACAGATAATGATGAGGATCTCGAAAATTCTTGGGATTATGCCAGTCGCAGTATGGCTTCTGTCTTTGGTTATATCGGAGCAGCAATAGCCTGTGCTATTAATCCTGCTGCCGCTCTTTTACTAGCACCGATTGGCGCGATGATCGCAAGCGCCCTCGGCTGGTGTCTCGGTATTCTAGTAGTGCGCGTAGCACGACGTCTACCGGGAAATACTGAAGAAAGGAGATCAACTACCTTACCTTGGACACAACGCATTACCATGGGAGCAAACATTGGTTCAACAATTGGCAGCTGTCTTGGCTTTGTCATTGGTTTGACCGGTACTGTTTTGGCTGGACCCGCTGCTATTATTTTTGCTGTTAGTTTATTTGGTGCTATTGGCGCCTTAATTGGCGGTGTGGTCGGAGCTTTATATGATAAGCGAGCTAGAGGCTTAATCTGGCAAGCTATCAATCCCTGGAGTCAGCCTTCTGAAGATGACAGCCAATCTTCTGGAAACTTTCCACGTCCTCGTTACGAGCCAAGCACGACAGCTCAAATAATGATTTATTCGCCGCCTCAACACGTTCCAGGCCTGACTCCGCCTCAAGCTGCTATTGTTTTAGCACAGGCTAGGCCTCAAGCTAGTCAGCCTATCCCTATACCAAGAGAAACTTCTAAACTCAGTGACGGGGCTAACTCTATTTTATTTCAGCCCCCCAGAAGGCGGTCCTTTCAAGCGCAGCAAACCAGGCAAAGGCAGCATTGTCCGAGTTCCTCAGCTTCTTTATCCTAGTTCCTTAAGCTTCAATGGACAGCCAATTTTCTTATTAAGCTTGCTATCCACCAAGGACCTTGATAAATCAAACCAGTATATATTTGTACGAGAGAAGCTCCTGCTGCTATTTTTTCTAAGGCAGCTTTTTCCGATACGATACCGCCAGAAGCAATAATAGGAATTTTATCTTTTAATAAGTGATGTAAGGTTTTAATCACTTCTGTAGAAAGAGAGCAGAGCGGTCTACCGCTTAAGCCACCAGCTTCATTTGCTTCAGGAAGATTGGCAAGCTTAGGACGGCTCAGCGTGGTATTGGTAGCAATAACAGCATCTATTTTTTCAGCGAGTAAGTGTTCAGCCAGTTGTTTTAACTCTTCCTCATTTAAATCAGGAGAGATTTTAATCACTAAAGGAAGATATTTATTATTAGTTTCTAAAAAACGGGCCTGTTCTTTTTTTAAAGCGCCTAGCAAGGGAGCTAATAACTCAGCTTGCTGTAGTTTTCTGAGTTCAGGCGTATTGGGAGAGGAAACATTGATTGTGATATAACTAGCATGAGGCGCGACAGATCGAAAACAATATACATAATCATCAACAGCCTGTTCAAGTGGTGTATCACGATTTTTGCCGATATTCACACCGACAATACCCTGGTATCGTTTTTGTTCTAAGCGTTTAACAAGATAAGCCACCCCTTTATTATTAAAGCCTAAGCGATTGATTAAGGCTTCTTGTTGATCCAAGCGAAAGAGACGAGGCTGCGGATTACCTTCCTGCGGTTTGGGTGTGATGGTTCCGACTTCAATAAAGCCAAAGCCGAGTTTTGCCAAAGCATCGATATAATCGCCATTTTTATCAAAGCCGGCAGCAAGCCCCACGGGATTAGGAAAAGTGAGCCCCATAAGCTGCTTGGGAAGAAGAGGAACCTTAGGAAAGAGTTTGCTTAAGCCGAGGCGGGATAAATAATGCAAACTGTTCAGAGCTAGATAATGCGCTTTTTCTGGCTCAATCCGAAATAAAATTTTTTTTAATAAGGAATAGGACATAAAACCCATTTAACTAAGAGAAACAGCTTCATTGATACGAGCTTGATAGGCATCCCATCCCGCAGCACGATATTGTTTGGCTGTTGCTAGCGGATCGCTGGCTTTTAAAATACCGCGGCCAACAATAATAATATCGCTACCTTGCTCCAAGATTGCTCGCTCTGGGGTAAGATATTGCTGTCCTAGATTATCACCTTCTGTAGAAAGATGGACGCCGGGTGTCAGATAAATCCATTGCGGCTCCGAAGAAAGCTTTTGCTGAGAAATAAAACCAATAACAAATTCTGGAAACTGCTTAGCGAGAGCTACTGTCTTTTCAGTGTATTCTGGCGTAAGAAAATTATTGGCGGAACTCATTTGTGCGAGTAGTAATAAACCACGTTTCTTTTTTAAACCCACTTCAGCTAGACCCGTGATCAGTCCAAGACCCGGCAGGCTGTGTGCATTCACCAGGTCAGCCCAATCTGCGATATGATAAATTCCATCCTGATATTGTAGCTTAGCCGTGTGACCGATGTCGGCGAATTTTCGATCTTCAAAAATTAAAAAATGATGTTTTTTGGCAAGCGCTTGCAATTGATTGATGAAGTCTTGACTAAAGTCTCGAATAATATCGATATGTGTTTTTAAAATGCAAATTTCAGAGCCAAGTTGATTAGCGAGCTCAAGTAGCTCCTGACCAGAGGTGAGATCAGCAGAAAAGGCTAAATTGGTCTTTTTTTCCGCCATCAATAAAAGTAATTTTTTAGCAAGCTCATTTTTGCAATAGGGGACACGCGCTTCGTAGGAAAGGCGCTGTGAAGTATGGTTGCGCTCAGCCAGCAATTGATCAACAATAAGGCGTTCAGCCTCGCTAATTACAGAGGAATCAGCCAGAATGCCGAGCACTTCAGTTGCTGTAAAGGCGGCATGCAAATTATATTTTTTTTGGCGAAGATTTTCTTTTCCGCCTTGTTCGCGATCGATCAACACTGCAACATCACTAATCTGTAAGCCTTCCTCTTCAAGATCAGCAGCTGTTTCGATAATGCTGCCGCCGCTTGTGATCACATCCTCAATAATTAAGCAACGCTGATTGGCCTTGTAAACCCCCTCAATTTTTTGCTTGGTACCATAGGCTTTTTTTTCTTTGCGCCGGATGAGCATAGGAACGCTATGTTGAAGTGAGAGGCAGGTAGAAATGGGTAAGGCCGTGTAAGGAACGCCACAAAGGAAATCAAAATGGCAGGCACGAACTTTTTCCCACAGTAGCGCAGACATAAAGCGCAGTAACTCTGGATAAGAGATCAATTGACGAAGATTAATATAAATAGGAGAGGTTTGACCACTTTTTAAGGTAAAGTGGCCAAATTTAATAGCACCCATTTTATAGAGTGTCATGATAAATTGTTTACGATCCATTTTAATTATTCCCTGAAGTGTTGCCATCCTCATTTTGATTTTTATCTTCAGAGAGCGGTAACTTCTCTAAATGAGAACGACGCATAGTAGTTGATTTTTTAGAAGGCTCAAAACGACGCCGCGATTGTCCAGGATAAAAACGCATTCTTTTTTCGGATGAACTACTGCTAGCAGGCTGCTCATGAGCGTTCGCATTTTTATTCTCGTTTTTTGGAATTGCGCCCGTATTTTCCTCAGCAGGAAGGCTTGACTGCTGATTTTGTTGTTCGAACTTATCTCTATCTCTGACAGCTGTTGTTTCCCGATAAGCCTCACTGTGACTACCCTGAGAGAAGCCTGGCTTAGAGCTCGCGTCTTTATCTCGATGCGTGCGATGATGATCACGGTGATCTCGATGATCCCGATGATCTCTTTCTCTTTTATCAGGACGACCTTCCGAAGAAGAGGGCTCATTCGCTGCACGACCTTCATAAGGGCGTCCCTGTTGACGATAGGGACGTCTATTCCCACCACGCCCGCGATGAGGTCTTTCACCTCTTCGATGAGAATGAGCGTGTGAACGCAGTGGTCTTCTATGCTGTGTTCTAAAAGGTTTTTTCTCGCTCGTTTCAGAGGCTTCTTCTTTTTCGAACAGATAGGTAAATATTCGTTTGAATAAGCCCTGTCGTGGCTCGGTTGAAGATTTTGCCTCAGCATAGGATGAGGCTGCCGGAATAGGGGAAGCAGCAGTAGCCTGAGCGATAAAGCCTTTGATGGCCGGCTCTTGTGCAGGTTTTTGCACAGTGACATTCACAGTTGTTTCTGTTTCCGATTCAAGTGTTAGCTTATAACTAGGCGTTTTGCCTTCTGCACTTGTTTCAGAAGTCCGTATACGTTCTACGTGATATTGAGGGGTCACCATATGTTGATTGGATACAATGATAACGGAGACCGATTGGCGTTTTTCTATATCAATAATAGCTTGACGCTTTTCGTTTAAAATGTAGGTGGCAATTTCAATAGGAAGAATAGCTCTGACTTGCGCTGTATTTTCTTTTAAAGTTTCTTCTTCAATCAGGCGTACAACAGATAAGCCCAGCGATTCAATCCCACGAATACTGCCCTGTCCTTGGCAGCGTGGACAGGTAATTTGACTAGACTCGCCAAGAGAAGGACGCAGTCGTTGGCGAGACATTTCTAATAAACCAAAGCGTGAAATTCGTCCAATTTGTACTCGTGCTCTATCAAGGCTCAAGGCGCGTTTTAAACGATCTTCAACTTCACGCTGATTGCGAATAGAAGTCATGTCAATGAAATCGATAACAATCAAGCCGCCTATATCCCGAAGACGTAATTGTCGTCCAACCTCATCAGCAGACTCGAGATTAGTGGTTAAGGCAGTTTCTTCAATATCACCGCCCTTGGTCGCTTTAGAGGAGTTAATATCAATGGCAATCATGGCCTCAGTGCGATCAATGACAATGGAGCCACCGGAAGGTAATCTCACCTCACGTTGGAAGGCAGATTCAATTTGGCTTTCAATTTGAAAGCGGGTAAAAAGCGGTGTTGGATCACTATAAGATTTTACGCGGTTAATAAAGTCGGGTCTAATTAATTTCAGATGGGTTAAGGCTTGTTGAAAGACGAGCTCATCGTCAATTAAAATTTCTTCAATATCTTTGCGAAGATAATCTCTGATGGTACGAATAACGGCATTGCCTTCTTGATAAATTAAGAAGGGAGCAGAACGTCCGCTGGAGACTTCTTGAATGGCTTCCCATTGACGTAGCAGAATATCCAAATCCCATTGCAGCTCTTCCAAATTTCTTCCGCTGCCGGCTGTTCTCAAAATAACGCCCATTCCATCTGGTACTTTTAATTGAGACAAGATTTCATGGGAATGATCACGTTCCTCATCATCGATGCGTCGAGAAATACCACCGGCACGTGGATTATTAGGCATTAAAACGAGATAGCAACCGGGAAGGGAAATAAAAGTGGTTAGCGCAGCGCCTTTTAAATCTCGTTCTTCTTTTTTGACTTGTAGAATTAATTCCTGATTTTCTTCTAAGACTTCATTAATGCTAGGCCGTCGTCCAGAATCAGAATAACTATTTTTAAAACAGGAACGAGCTACTTCTTTGAAAGGTAAAAAGCCATGACGACCTTCGCCATAATCCACAAAAGCAGCTTCCAAGCTGAGTTCTATACGGGTAATTCGACCTTTATAAATGTTTGCTTGTTTTTGCTCACGCGTGGTAGATTCGATGATCAGATCTTCAAGATATTGCCCTCTTGCTACTGCTATTCGTAATTCTTCTTCGTGTATTGCGTTAATTAAAATTCTTTTCATTTTTCTATCCTTCTTTAACAGTGCTCGCAGCAAGATGCAAGGATAGATATAGAGAAATTCCCGCTTAGATTAGAAGCAACGCTCGTAACAAGCGCTTCCGCAGTGTTAAGGACCTAATAGCCATCATGTTCACTAAGGTACTCCCTTCTTCGACATGAGATCGAAGAATTTTTAAAATATACATAATATCCTGAGCGCTTATTTTGTTCTCTATATCAATACTGCTCTTTCCATTTCTCGAGCGTTATTATTTAAATTTTTCTAATCGGTCTTGATGTTCTGTTTTACCTTTAAGAGGGTAAGCCTCTGAAAATATGTTCATTTAAGACCATTTAGCTCCTAAGCTGTAACAATTTCAGGTTTTAAGCCCTGAATAATTAAGTTACTCCTTAGAGAATATAACAATAATTTACAACTTGATCAATAAGGTGCTTATCATGTACAACACCATAATGAAACGTGAACCCATTCAATATTTTGTTATAGATTCAGCCTTTGCAGGCCAACGCATAGATAATTTTTTAAGGACTCGACTGAAGGCGGTTCCCAAGAGCCGTATTTATCGTTTATTACGCAAAGAAATACGTGTGAATAAAAAACGTGTTGATCCCTCTTATCGTTTACAAGAAAAAGACAGCATCCGAATTCCTCCGCTTTATCTAGGTGAAAAAGCGCTAAAAGTTTCGCCCAGCCAACAAACGCAGACTTTCCTCAAGCAGCGAGTTTTATACGAAGATGAATCAGTGTTGATTATTAATAAGCCCTCCGGGATGTCAGTGCATGGCGGTTCAACAGTCAGAGTGGGAATCATTGAGGCTTTACGCGCCTGCTATCCTCGCTTGCCCCAGCTCGAGTTAGCGCATCGCCTCGATTCCGATACCTCGGGCTGCTTAATTTTGGCAAAAAAACGTTCTATTTTACGTGATCTTCATGCGCAATTACGGGAAGGACGCGTTCGTAAGATTTATTGGGCTTTAATGAAAGGAAGTCCGACAGCCTGTCGAATTGAGGCTCCTCTGCAAAAATATCATTTAAAAGGGGGAGAGCGAATTGTTAAAGTCCATCCAGAAGGGAAGGCTTCCCTCACTGTTTTTAAACCGATCAAAGGCTATGCAGAGGCCACTTTGATGGAAATTCATCTTTATACCGGTCGAACACATCAAATCCGTGTTCATGCCCAACATATTCAGCATCCCCTTGCCGGCGATGAACGCTATGGCGATTCAGCTTTTAATGCAAGTTTGCGTCAACAGGGTTTAAAAAGATTGTTTTTGCATGCAAAATCGCTAGAGTTTACTTTAACAAGCAGCGGTAAGCTTATTTCTGTCGAAGCTCCGCTGGATGAAGCTTTACAAGTCCTATTAAGAAAATTAAAGACCTAACAAGGAAAAACCGATGAAGGATGCTAATCTCAAAAAAGCAGGTCTGAAAGTGACTTTGCCACGCTTAAAGATTTTACAAATCTTAGAAGATGCAAAAGAACATCATCTGAGCGCAGAAGATGTTTATCGTGTTTTAAGCGCCGCCGGCGAAGATATTGGTTTAGCGACAGTTTATCGCGTGTTAACACAATTTCAGGAAGCGGGCCTGGTTATTCGCCATAACTTCGAAGAAGAACATGCGGTGTTTGAACTGGACTATGGAGAACATCATGACCATCTAGTCTGTGTGAAATGTGGTGGTGTGAATGAGTTTACGGATAATTTAATCGAGAAGAGATTAGATGAGGTTGGCAAGGAGACTCAATTTATCATTACCGACCATAGCTTAAATATTTATGGTATTTGTGTCAGCTGTCAAAAGAAGTAGCCTAAGGCGCTATTGCCGCCAACATCTCCTCGGCATGTTTTAGAGTCGTTGCAGTAATCTGAAGCCCTCCCAGCATGCGGGCAATTTCCCGCACCTTGTCTTTCAGACTTAAGGCCTGAAGCTCGGTAGTGGTTTGGTCCGGTTGATCTGTTTTTTTAACAGAAATATGTTGGTTTCCATAGGCGGCAACCTGAGGCAGATGGGTAATACAGAGAACCTGATGTGTTTTGCCTAAATGGCGTAGTAAGCGTCCGACAAGTTCCGCTGTGCCGCCGCCAATACCGACGTCCACCTCATCAAAAATTAAGGTGGGCGTCAGTTGCTGTTCTGCTGTTGCAAGATGAATGGCAAGACTGATACGAGACAGTTCGCCGCCGGAAGCAATTTTAGCCAAGGGATGGAGAGCCGTGCCGCGATTTGTTTTAACGAGGAAGCATATTTTTTCTAAGCCCTGAGAAGAAATAGTGGCTTCGGCTTCTGGTTGAAGTTCAATGTGGAATTCTGCGTGGGGTAAAGCGAGCGTCTGAATAATTTGTGTGATTTCTTTTGCTAGTTGATTAGCGGCTTGCTGTCTCTTTTCGCTCAGTTTAATTGCCAGCAGCTTATATTCTTGTAAAGCAGCTTCTTGTTGTTGTCGCAGCTTGGCCAAGCTTTCATCTTTGTTTTCCAGCAGAATGAGCTCCGCTGCAATTTTTTGCATGAAGGCGAGCAACTCATCTGGATTGATTTTATATTTGCGTGCAAGCTCATGTAAACTCCGCATGCGCTCTTCGATCCATGACAGGCGCTCTGGATTTAAATCCAGGGCATCAAGGTAATGTGCTATTTCATTAGCGATATCGTCTAGTTGAATTGTGGCGCTATTAACTGCTGCCAGCCAAGTCTCGATGGATGGATGGACCTGTTTAACTGCGTCTAAGGATTTCAGAACACGATGGAGCAAAGAAAAAACATTTTGTTCATCTTGAGCGCTAGTCGTTTGTCCTCGGTTCTTTGCTAAAGCGCGCGTGTGCGAAGTCTCGTCTCGAAGTAGCGACTTCTGCGATAAATCAACTAAAGCTTGATTTAAATTTTGTAATAAACTTTCTGCGTGAGCCAATTGTTGATGTTCAGTTTCCAAGGCTTTCCATTCCTCGGGCTGTATTTGCAGGGCTTCTAATTCCTTGAGCTGGTACTGTAAAAAATCACGCTGTTGTTCACGTTGCTGGAAGAGCGTGTCATGGCTCGCTAGGGTCTGACTGAGCTTGTGATATTGCTCGGCGAGTTGCGCTACTTGCTTGCTTAGCTCAAGGTGATTTCCAAAGCGATCTAAGAGCTCGCGCTGTTTATCCGGCTTCACTAGAGATTGATGCTCGTGCTGACCCTGAATATTAATAAAGGCTTCGCTAAACTCCCGCAAAGTCGGCAAGGTAATAGGCAAATCGTTCAGATAGCTACGAGAGCGGCCATCGCGAAAAACAACACGACGGATGATACATTCCTGGGTTTGCAAGTCAAAATCGCTATTTTTTAAGCTGCTCGGTAGCTGCTGCACCTGACTTAAATCAAAACAAAGACAGAGCTCCATTTTATCTTGCTGATTACGGATCAGCTGAGGAGAAGCACGCTTACCCAGTCCCAGCTCAATCGCCTCAATCAAAATAGATTTTCCGGCGCCCGTCTCACCTGTTATCACAGTGGTGCCCTGTAACAGATCGATATGCGCCTCTTCAATCGTTGCGAGATTGCTAATATGAATTTGCGTTAACATAGTTTATTTAAATTTATTCCGTATAGTGTAATTTTTGTCCCCAATGTAATTTACTTCTTAAGGTTTCATAATAATCATAATCCTGTGGATGAACTAAATGAAGCTGTTGAGCATTTTTTTTGATCGTGATCTGACTCCCTAAAGGGATGCTCGTATAGGTTTGCCCATCACAGGCTAGACGAGGGGAGCTTGTATTATGAGGTGTCACGATAATTCGAAGTTCCTGATTTCCCTCGAGCACAATGGGTCGTACGCTGAGTGTATGCGGGAACATGGGTACCAGGACAATAGCATCTAAACCCGGATGTAAAATAGGACCGCCGGCCGACAGGGCATAGGCTGTTGATCCCGTAGGTGTTGCAATGATCAGACCATCTGAACGCTGACTAGAAACAAATTGCTTGTTGACATAAATTTCAAATTCCATCATTTGCGGCGTAGCATCCGGAATGAGGGCAAACTCATTGAGTGCAATTCTTTGTTCTGCTTGAGAGAGAAGAGGACGGCCCTGTTGTTCTAGGGAGGCCCTTAATAAAAAGCGTTTTTCGAGAATAAAATTGCCTTCGAGAATCGCTTTAATTTTTATTAATTCGGCGGGATGAATGTCTGTTAAAAAACCCAAACTACCACGATTAATTCCTAAAACAGGAACCTCATCATAAACTAAAGTATGTGCGGCATTCAGCAAGCTGCCATCGCCGCCGACCACAATGACTAAATCACAGTTTTTTCCCAACTGCTGACGCGGCACAGTTGGAAGAGAGCTATCATTTAAAAAAGCAGCTGTCTCCGCATCAATTAAGTTTTTTTTTCCTAAGTGATGCAGATAATCAATCAGAATCTTTAAGGTTTCTTTAACCCCGGGATTGGTGACCCTTCCGATGACACCAATCGTATTCATGGCTTTTGACATAAAGGCCTTCTCTTTTTTCCTATTGTTACATTCTATACCGAATGTGGCAAAACTTTGATATATTTGGATCAGTAATAAATAACATTATTTTATAGTATTTTGGGCTATGAGCGAATTTCCTGTTAATCACCGAGCTCAACAAGTATTAAAAGTACTCGTTGAACGTTATATCCAAGAGGGCCATCCGGTAGCTTCTAAGGCTATCGCCGAGGATGCTTCTTTAAAATTAAGCTCGGCTACAATTCGCAATATTTTGGCCGATTTAGAGTCAAATGGATATTTAACTTCATTACATACCTCATCTGGCCGCGTTCCGACAACAAGAGGCTACCGTTTTTTTGTAGATAGCCTGATTTCTGTTAAACCCCTAGAAAGCACAGAAGTTCAAGAATTGCGCAAACAACTCGACCCTGAGTTAACCATGCCTGATTTGCTTCAGTGTACCTCTTCCTTGCTGTCCGGCTTGACCCAGCTGATTGGAATAGTGAGTTTACCGCGACGCCGGCACTCCATTCTACGCCAAGTTGAGTTTTTGTCTTTAGCCAATACGGATACCCAAAATCGCGTTCTCGTCATTCTCGTGCTCAGTGATCGCGAGGTGCAAAATCGGATCATTTGTACAGATCATCATTATTCGGCTTCCGAGTTGCAGCAGGCTGCTAATTATCTCAATACGCACTATTCAGGCAAGGATTTATTAACCATACGACAAGAACTTTCAGAAGCGATACAAACTGATCGCGAAAACATCAAACAACTCATTCAAACGGCGATCAGTATGGCAGATAAGGCTTTTACTGCAGAACAAGAAAAAATGAAAGATTGTGTGATCGCAGGTCAAGCGAATCTTTTTCATTACTCAAATGAAATTGACCTCTTACGTTTACGTAAAATCTTTGATGCCTTTACTGAAAAACAAGAAATACTGGAACTATTAAATCATTCCATTGAGGCGGAAAAAATACAGATTTTTATTGGTAAAGAGTCGGGCTATGAGGCTTTAGATAATTGGAGTATTGTGACCATGCCTTATGCGCTTGATGGAAAGCTGGTAGGTAGTTTAGGTGTAATCGGTCCAACTCGCATGCCCTATGATCGCGTTATTTCTGCAGTCGATGTCACCTCAAAATTATTGTCAGCAGTCTTGAATCAAGGATAGTTTATCCCTATATACAAATAAGTGAAATTGGAGGTTTTTATAATGACTATCAAGTCGTCAAATGAAAGTATTGAAGCAAAATTAGGTGGCCACCACGATAAAAAGAAAACGAGAGACAAGCATGAAGAAGCGATTGCTGCCGAAGCACCGCCAGAAACGCCCAAATTAGATCATGCAGCCTATGCGGATCTCATGAAGCAATTGAATGAGGCTGAACAAAAATCAGCGCTCTATTGGGACCGTATTTTACGCATGCAAGCGGAGATAGAAAACACCAATCGGCGTTTAGAACGCGATGTAGCCAATGCGCATAAATTTGCGCTTGAGGACTTTGTCAGCAAGCTTTTGCCTGTCATTGATAATCTAGAGCGGGCTGTTTCTGCTGCCAAGGAAAGCCAAGCAGAGGTCTTGGCTATTATCGAAGGCGTAAGCTTAACCCTAAAAATGCTTCATAACGCCTTAGAAAAAGTCGGGGTTCAACAAATTAATCCGCTCCATGAGCTTTTTAACCCCTTGTTTCATGAGGCAGTTTCCATGCAAGCAGAGGGTTCGAAGCCGGGAACAGTCCTTTCTGTTCTCCAGAAGGGCTATCTCTTAAATGAGCGCCTGGTTCGACCAGCTATGGTGATTGTTTCAAAGTAGATAAAAGTCTTGAAAACCAGACCTAGTAACCCCATATATGCAAGATCAACTATTAAAAAAGCGGAGTCTTTATGGCAGCAAATAGCATTATAGGAATCGATTTAGGCACCACCAACTCCTGTGTAGCCGTCATGGAAGGGGATAAGGTAAAAGTGATAGTCAATGCTGAAGGTGATCGAACCACGCCTTCTGTCGTCGCCTATTTAGATAATGGTGAAACCCTAGTGGGACAGCCGGCAAAGCGTCAGGCAGTCACCAATCCCCGTAATACGATTTATGCAGCAAAGCGTCTAATTGGACGGCGCTATGACGAAGAAATGGTTCGTCATACGCAAAAAATGGTCTCTTATAAGATTGTGAAGGCAGAAAATGGTGATGCTTGGGTCGAGGTCCATGACAAGCAAATCGCACCACCACAGATTTCTGCTGAAGTCTTAATGAAAATGAAAAAGACGGCGGAAGATTATCTCGGTCATGAAGTCAAAGAAGCTGTCATTACCGTTCCTGCTTATTTTAACGATTCTCAACGACAAGCAACCAAGGATGCGGGACGCATTGCCGGTCTTGAAGTTAAGCGTATCATTAATGAACCTACAGCCGCGGCTTTAGCTTTTGGCTTAGATAAAAAACCAGGCAATCGCAAAATTGCCGTCTATGACTTGGGCGGTGGCACCTTCGATATCTCCATTATCGAAATTGCCGAAGTCGAGGGCGAACATCAATTTGAAGTCTTGGCAACAAATGGCGACACCTTCCTCGGCGGTGAAGATTTCGATCTGCGTTTAATTAATTTTCTGATTAGTGAGTTTAAAAAGAGTAGTGGAGTCGACTTACAGCAAGATCCCTTGGCCTTACAACGTTTGAAGGAAGCAGCAGAAAAAGCTAAAATTGAACTCTCTTCTGCTCAACAAACGGATGTAAATTTACCCTATATCACAGCAGATGCTGCCGGTCCCAAGCATCTCAACATCAAGTTAACGCGAGCTAAGCTCGAGTCTTTGGTAGAAGACTTGGTTGAACGCTCTATTGAACCCTGTCGTATAGCGCTAAAAGATGCCGGCCTTGCAGTTGACAAAATAGAAGATGTTATTCTGGTAGGCGGTCAAACTCGTATGCCCATGGTGCAGGAAAAAGTGCGCCAGTTCTTTGGCAAGGATCCACGAAAGGATATTAATCCAGACGAAGCTGTTGCCATCGGTGCCGCTGTGCAAGGTGCCGTGCTTTCTGGCGCAATCAAAGATGTTTTATTGCTCGATGTTATTCCGCTTTCCTTGGGTATTGAAACCATGGGCGGAGTGATGACCAAAATCATCGAAAAAAATACCACTATTCCCACTCGGGCAAACCAAATCTTTTCCACGGCAGCAGATAGCCAAACAGCTGTGACCATTCATGTCTTACAAGGTGAGCGTGAAATGGCTTCAGCTAACAAATCCCTAGGTCGTTTTGATCTCACCGATATTCCGCCGGCGCCACGCGGTATACCACAAGTTGAAGTGACCTTCGATGTGGATGCTAATGGTATCTTGCATGTTTCTGCAAAAGACAAGGCTACTGGAAAGCAACAATCTATTGTTATCCGGGCTTCCAGCGGTCTATCTGAAGATGAAATCAAGCGCATGGTGAAAGATGCCGAAGTTCATGCTTCCGAAGATAAAAAATTCCATGATCTTGTCGCCGCACGCAACCAAGCAGATAGTCTGATTCATGCGGTAAGTAAGTCTCTTAAAGAAGCCGGTGATAAGGTGGCAGCTGAAGAGCGAAAGACCATTGAAAACGCTATCGAAGATTTAAAAGTAGCCCTCAAGAGTGAGGACAAGGAAATTATCGATAAAAAGAGCCAAGCTCTCACCGAAGCCTCCTCAAAAATGGCTGAGCGTTTATATGCGCAAGGCAAAACAGCAGATCAACAAACTGGTGCTCATGCGGAAGGAACCCAAGAAGGCAGCCGCTCACAGAAACCAGATGAATCAGTCGTTGATGCTGAATTTGAAGAAGTGAAGGGCGAAGAGGGTAAGAAAGGAGATTAAGCTTAGTTTATCAAAGCCGTCATGGTGAGGATCCTCTGTCATCCTTAACCCGCCCCAACATAAAAGGGAGGGGCGGAGGTTGAAAAGGGAGCAAACACAGAAGGCGGTATTAAAAAAAAAAAAAAAAGGGATAAAAAA
>CAYXNR010000041.1:0-21465 GCA_964466595.1 uncultured Coxiellaceae bacterium
CAACAGCAACAGCAACAGCAACAGCAACAGCAACAGCAACAGCAACAGCAACAACCAGCTTTTGGAGCGCTAAATGCAAGCATCGTGCATCAGGGTCAGGATCAGGGTCAGGGAGAGGAAAAACACGGTGCTTTTACAAAAGAAGAAGAACAGGAGCGGTTAAAAGCGAGTGCGCGAGCTCAGGTAGATAACGAAGGAGCTCAGGTAGATAACGAAGGAGCTCAGGTAGATAATGAAGGAGCTCAGGTAGATAATGAAGGAGCTCAGGTAGATAATGAAGGAGCTCAGGTAGATAACGAAGGAGCTCAGGTAGATAACGAAGGTCAAGTAATGGCATCACTTGGATCCGGTGAAAATACTGAAGCCGTTAATGAAAATGAGAATAATGCACCTCGTAAATTAAGCCATTAGAAAGTTTCGCCCCAAGCCAAGCGATTCGAGTTACTATCTCACCTTAGACAGAGCAGTAGCTTTGGCTTGTAGCTACCCGTGGTTGCCTATATAAAGTTGTTACTTAGATGGTCCCTTCCCCCGCAGGGGGAAGGAAAGGAAGGGGGGATAAAATTAATGCAAATTAACTTAGTTCCACGAGCACGCCGCCTCAGAAAACAACTTACAGCTGCTGAAAGAAAACTATGGAGTGAGCTACGCCGCCACCAATTTGAAGGATTGCGATTTCGCAGACAAGTACCAATTGGAGCGTATATTATTGACTTTGCCTGCTTTGATCCAAAGCTGGTTATTGAGGTTGATGGCTCACAACATATGCAAGCAATTGCTTATGATAATGAGCGGACAAAATATTTAAAGTCTCTTGGATATACAGTGCTTCGTTTCTGGAATAATGAAGTATTAAATGAGATTGAGAAGGTAAAAGAAGCTATTTGGAACACTTGTTTTAAGATCCCCCCTTCCTTTCCTTCCCCCTGCGGGTGAAGGGACCATCTAAGCAGCTATTAAAGTTAGTTTACTTCCATAAAAAATAAATTAGCACTTTGACAGGCTATATGAATTGTCAACAGCCCCTATTATCTTCCCCTAGCCAATTGAGGGGAATGGCCATCATTATTTGATGAGCTAAGGCAGTACTGTCTTAAAACTAATCCACAATATAATACCGCTAAAAGTACAGCTACTGCTGCACAGCCGGCTAACATTCCTACCATCCAACCAGGCATGGTCATTCCAGCTGCAATGACAGCACCTTGAGAAAGATAACTATTTCCTAAAAAACCACCTATTGTAGCGCCGCCTGCAAAAAAGAGAGAATACTTTGGTAAGCAGATTGTGGGTTCTCTTTCTATTATTGATGCTTGTGGTCTTTGTGGTATTTGAAGCTCTTCGAATAGTGAAACAGGTCTATAGTTTAATGCACCCCCTTCTTGAATTGTTGAATTACCTCTACACATCTCGCAACAAAGTGCATTAGAAGTATTTTCGTAAGTACATTGCCCGCAGGACCAACTGTGAGAATTTCTTAGTGGCGATTTTGCTACAGCAGTAGAAATTGCTGAGGATTTTTTCTCACATTGGCAGAGCACACAAGAAGCGCAAACGCTAGGATTTTCGTAATTACACTGAAGGCATATCCATTTCCTATTATCCTTTGGGTCTGCCATCGAAGGTTGTTCTGTTAGATCTTCTTTTGATTCTTTTTGTGACTCTAAAGCTTGATATTCCCTTGAAAGTAAACGCTCCCAAGAAGCAAATAACTCATCGCATGATCCAGGCAAGTTCGGAATGTTACTCGCACGAGTATATTTGCCTACAGATATCAGAGGAGAAGTAAACCAAGCATTATTTTCGATATTTAAGTACTTTAAAATTTGGTTTCGAACAATTGGCCGCTCATTTTTTGGCCATTTATATATATATGTTGCCGCGCTTATTTCGCCAAAGCCTCCTTTTTTTCTTACTTTTCTTAATCGTATGAAATAAAGTGTGTTGGCTGTTAGCCTCTCATCAGAAAATTCTATTCTAAGAGAGCGTTCTAAGAGAAATTTATCATCTTTATTTGTATCATCTATATCAATAATATTTATAACATCAATAGGCGTGAGAACCTGTCGTTGCATGCCACCTACCTCGATTTTAATTTATCTCTTTTGTTTGATTGTTTAATATTTAATCATTATTATAAGATAATAAAAAAATAATATCAATTGTTCAAGCTTGGTAACTCCCCTTATGTGCCTGGATCCCGCTTTTGCGGGGACGACGTCCTTTTTCACGCTTTCGCGGGGGACGACGGCGCGGGGTTGATAATTAACCTAGTCTTTTTGCCGAATTACTTACCCGGTCATACAAAATTACTTTAACCCTTGACCCCTTTAGCTATTTCGCTACAATTCGAGCATGTCATAAACCCAATATAAACAAGGATTTTTCATGCGTAAGCCCCTAGTCGCAGGAAATTGGAAAATGAATGGCCTCACTTCAAGCGTACGCACGCTTGTCGAAGCGCTGAAGCAAGAGCAGCAGCGTTATTCTGCAGTGGATATAGTTGTCTTCCCGGCAGCGGTTCATCTGAGTTTGGTGCAGGAACTCCTGAAGGATACAACGCTTTCCTTTGGAGCACAAAATCTCTATGTCGGTGAAAATGGCGCTTTTACCGGAGAAATCTCTGGACTCATGCTAAGTGATTTGGGTTGTCGCTATGTCTTGGTGGGTCATTCCGAACGCCGTCTACTCTTTGGTGAAGATTCCGCTTTGATTGCTGCTAAATTTCAGGCAGCCTTACAGGCCCGTTTGCAGCCAGTTCTCTGTGTGGGTGAAACCTTAAAACAACGTGAACGAGGCGAAACTGAAAAGGTGATTGCGGAGCAATTATTAACTGTAGTAGAAAAAGCTGGTATTTCTGCTTTTCGGCAGGCCCTTATCGCCTATGAACCCGTCTGGGCAATTGGAACAGGCCTCAGTGCAACCCCGCAAGAAGCACAAGCCGTTCATCTCTTTCTTAGGCAACTTTTGGCAGAACAAGAGGTTGATATTGCTCAAACAATCCGTATACTTTACGGCGGCAGCTTAAAAGCGGATAATGCCTCGGAGCTCTTTGCCATGCCTGATATCGATGGTGGCTTGGTGGGGGGGGCTTCTTTAGAAGCAAAGAGCTTTTTAGCAATTTGTGACGAAGCGATTAGAGCAAAACTGAGTCAAAGAGTGGCTTGAGCTTAAAAAAGATAAAAATGCTCGGCGTTCACAGATTTAAGCATGAACGCCTACAAAAGAGGTTTAAAAATGTACCAACTTATATTGCTCGTCCATATTTTGGTTGCTGTTTGCATCATTGCGATGGTTATAGTGCAGCAAGGTAAGGGCGCGACCATGGGTGCCGCCTTTGGTGCTGGTGCCTCACAAACAATCTTTGGTAGTCGGGGCTCAGGTTCTTTCTTACTGAAGCTGACTATTGGTTTTGTGTTTATATTTTTTTCAACCAGTATAGCCTTGAATTATCTCTCAACTGAACAATACAAACAGACCAAGCAAATACCGGCAAAAGAGCTACCTTTACCGACTATTCCGAATAGGTAATCAGTGAGTAGCGAGAAAAGTAAGCCGATATGGTGGAATTGGTAGACACGCTATCTTGAGGTGGTAGTGGGGAAACCCGTGACGGTTCGAGTCCGTCTATCGGCACCAAAATGTGAATCATAGCTGACAAAATGTATGGCCTTGCCACACAAAAGGAAGAAGACATGTTGCAAAATTATTTGCCTGTTTTAATCTTTATGCTAATTGGCGTAGTTGGCGGTTTAATCGCGCCACTTCTCGGCTATATTTTAGGTCCTCGAAAACCGAATCCAGAAAAGCTTTCTCCCTACGAATGTGGATTTCCTCCCTTCGATGATGCGAGACTACCTTTTGATGTCCGCTTTTATCTCGTCGCTATTCTCTTTATTATTTTTGATTTAGAAACCGCTTTTTTAGTACCCTGGGCAGTCGTCTTTCGTCAGCTCAGCTGGTTTGGTCTGGGGGTGATGGGTATTTTCCTCGGTCTTTTAACCGTGGGTTTTATTTATGAGTGGAAGAAAGGGGGCCTAGAATGGGAATAAGTGATTTATTGAAGCCTGGCTATTATCTTGCTTCACTAGATAGTTTGGTTAATTGGGCGCGTGCTGGTTCACTTTGGCCCATGACCTTTGGCCTTGCCTGCTGTGCCGTAGAAATGATGCATGCTGCTGCTTCGCGCTACGATCTCGATCGCTTTGGTCTCGTTTTTCGTCCCAGCCCCCGTCAATCCGATGTCATGATTGTCGCCGGCACCCTCTGCAATAAAATGGCTCCTGCTTTAAGAAAGGTCTACGATCAAATGCCCGATCCCAAATGGGTTATTTCCATGGGCTCCTGTGCCAATGGCGGCGGCTACTATAGCTACTCCTATTCTGTTGTGCGTGGCTGTGATCGTATTGTGCCCGTCGATATTTATGTGCCTGGCTGCCCACCCACTGCAGAAGCACTCGTTTATGGCGTTATTCAGCTACAAAATAAAATTCGCCGTGGTGAAACACGCTCAAGAATTATCGAACGCTGAGGAAACGATGGCCGATCTTCTTTATTTGCAAGAACAAACCACCAAGAATTTTTCTTCCTGGATTCAACATTCTTTCATTGCCAATGGCGAACTAACGCTTGAGGTAGATCGTCATTATCTTCGCGATATTTGTTTTATGTTACGCGATAAACCAAAATACGCCTTTCAAATTCTGCTTGATGTCTGTGGAGTCGATTATCTCCACTATGGTCGTTCCGAATGGCAAACCAATTCCACCACTGAAACTGGTTTTGGAAGAGGCGTCAAGACAGAATTCAATGAACGAGCAGAAAAATGGACCAAACCACGCTTTGCCGTGGTCTATCACTTACTCTCCTTGGAAAATAATCATCGTCTTCGTTTACGGGCTTTTGTCGATGAAGAACAGCCCTCGCTCGATTCAGTTGTGGAAATTTGGCCTGCAGCTAATTGGTTTGAAAGAGAAGCCTTTGACTTATTTGGCATTGTTTTTAAAGGACATCCTGATTTACGCCGCTTATTAACAGACTATGGCTTCATTGGTCATCCCTTCCGCAAAGATTTTCCCTTGATTGGCAATATCGAAGTCCGTTACGACGCCAAGTCGAAACGCGTTGTTTATGAGCCAGTCAGCATCGAGCCGCGTATTCTCGAGCCCAAGGTCATTCGTCATGACAATCGTTATAAGGGAGAAAGCGGTGAGCGATAAACTGCCCGAAATTCGTAATTATGTTTTTAATTTTGGCCCACAGCATCCAGCGGCCCATGGTGTTTTGCGCTTAATTTTGGAAGTGGATGGTGAGACAGTTATAAAAGCTGATCCGCATGTCGGCTTATTACATCGTGCGACTGAAAAATTAGCCGAGAGCAAACCCTATAATCATACAATTGGCTATATGGATCGGCTCGATTATGTCTCGATGATGTGTAATGAACATGGCTATGTGCTTGCTATGGAAAAGCTCTTAGGTGTCACAGTACCGATTCGGGCACGCTATATCCGTTCCATGTTCGATGAAATCACCCGCATCTTAAATCATTTGCTCTGGCTAGCCGGGCATGCGCTTGATATTGGTGCGATGAGTGTCTTTTTATACACCTTCCGTGAACGAGAAGATTTGCTCGACTGCTACGAAGCCGTCTCTGGTTCGCGCATGCATGCAACCTATTATCGTCCCGGCGGTGTCTATCGAGATCTGCCGGATAAAATGCCGCAGTACAAACCCTCGCCCTGGCACAATAAAAAAGAGGTGGAACGTTGGAATACAAACCGCGAAGGTTCGCTGCTCGATTTTATTTGGGATTTCACCGAGCGTTTTCCAAAACATATCGATGAATATGAAACCCTTTTGACAGACAATCGCATTTGGAAACAGCGTACGGTTGGTATAGGCGTACTGTCACCAGAAAGAGCGCTGGCTTTAGGCTGTACCGGTCCTATTTTGCGTGGTTCCGGCCTTGCCTGGGATTTACGCAAGAAACAACCCTATGCAGCTTATGACGAATTAGATTTCGATGTACCAGTTGGTAAAACCGGGGATTGCTACGATCGCTATCTTGTTCGCATGGAAGAATTACGTCAATCCAACCATTTAATTCGTCAATGTGTGGAATGGCTCAGAAAAAATCCGGGCCCGGTGATGATCGATGATAATAAAATTGTTCCTCCGCCGCGAAAAGAGATGAAAGTGAGCATGGAAGCCTTGATCCATCATTTTAAATTAATGAGCGAAGGGCTATGTTTACCAGAAGGGGAGGCTTATGCCGCAGTGGAGCATCCCAAAGGCGAGTTTGGTGTGTATCTTATTTCTGATGGAGCCAACAAACCCTATCGTCTGAAAGTGCGTGCCGCCGGTTTTCCACATTTGGCTGCCTTAGACGAAATGATCCGTGGACACATGATTGCTGATGTGGTCGCGGTCTTATCCAGTTTAGATATTGTCTTTGGGGAGATTGATCGCTAATGACAGAAAACCATCCTCAACAATTATCGCCGGCACTCTGTGCAAAAATAGAAGAATGGAATAAGCGTTATCCGCCGGATAAAAAAGCTTCCGGTGTATTGCAAGCCCTACATTATGCTCAAGAAGAGAATGGCGGCTTTTTAACGCAAGGCTATTTAGATGCCGTCGCCGATTATTTAGAGATGCCGCGTAGTACCGTCTATGAGGTTGCTACTTTTTATACGCTTTATCATTTAAAGCCGATGGGTCGGCAAGTGATTTCGGTATGCACTAATATTTCTTGTATGCTTCGGGGTGCAGAAGACTTGCTCGAGCATTTAAAAAAGCGTTTAGGTATCGATCTCAATGAAACCACTGCAGATGGTCAATTCACTCTCTGTGAAGCAGAATGTTTAGGTGCCTGCGTGGGTGCGCCGATGTTTCAGATCGGAAAAAAATACTATGAAGATTTAACGCCAGAAAAAGCAGACCACATTTTGGAAGGATTGAAGACCAATCATGGCTAATGAAATTTGTTTTCGCACCCTCCACCAAGCTGAACCCTGGACGCTTGCTAGCTATCAAAAGGCTGGTGGTTATGAACAATGGCTGCGAGTTTTAAGTGAAAAAGAAAGGCCTGAAAAAATCATTGAGGCGCTTAAGCTCTCTACCTTACGTGGTCGGGGTGGTGCGGGTTTTTCAACGGGGGTTAAATGGAGCTTTCTCCGTCACGATTTGCCCGGACAAAAATACGTGCTTTGTAATTCTGATGAGGGTGAGCCCGGCACCTGCAAAGATCGAGATATTTTGCGTTTTAATCCCCATCAGGTGATTGAAGGCATGGCCTTGGCTTGTTATGCCATGGGTGCAAGTGTTGCCTACAATTATATTCGCGGTGAATTTTGGGAACCCTATGAGCGCTTCGAGGCTGCCTTAGAAGAAGCGCGCCAAGCTGGCTTGATCGGTAAAAATATTCGCGGTTCGGGTGTGGAGGTTGAAATTTATAATCACTTAGGTGCCGGCGCCTATATTTGCGGTGAGGAAACTGCACTCATGGAATCCTTAGAAGGCAAAAAGGGCATGCCGCGTTATAAACCACCTTTCCCAGCTGTGCGCGGTCTTTATGGTCGCCCGACCACCATCAACAATACCGAAACCTTTGCCTCTGTTCCCGTGATTTTGCAGCATGGTGCGGAATGGTTTCTTAAATTAGGCAAACCGAATAATGGCGGCTGCAAAATATTTTCAGTGAGTGGTCATGTAAATAAGCCTGGGAATTATGAAGTTTCTCTCGGTACGCCCTTCAAAGATTTATTAGCGCTTGCTGGTGGTATGCTCGGGGGGCGTCGCTTAAAGGCAGTGATTCCAGGCGGCTCGTCGATGCCCGTTTTACCAGCTTCTATCATGATGGAGCTCGATATGGATTTTGATTCCATCCAAAAAGCAGGTTCGGCCTTGGGTTCGGGTGCTGTTATTGTGATGGATGAAACGGTTTGCATGGTGCGGATGCTAGAACGTATTTCAAAATTTTATATGGATGAGTCCTGTGGTCAGTGTACGCCCTGTCGCGAAGGAACGGGTTGGCTCTATCGTCTTGTGCATCGTATCGAAAAAGGCGAAGCGACGCTTGACGATCTTGAAAATCTTGGCCGTGCTGCGAAAAATATTGAAGGTCGTACCATTTGCGCCTTCGGTGAAGCCGCTGCCTGGCCGGTTGGAGGCATGCTGAAACATTTTCACGAGGAATTTGTGGATCACGTTAAACAAAAAAGGTGTCCTTTCTAAAATGAGCGACCTAATCGAAATTGAAATCGATGGTAAAAAAATTCAAGTCAAGCCGAATCAAACAGTGATTCAAGCGGCAGATGAAGAGGGAATTTATATTCCACGTTTTTGCTATCATAAAAATCTTTCGATTGCTGCCAATTGCCGAATGTGTTTGGTCGATGTGGAAAAATCTCCAAAACCCATGCCGGCCTGTGCACTACCTGTCGTGCCGGGTATGAAGGTGCAGACAAAATCAAGCAAGGCACTTGCCGCGCAGCGTGCGGTAATGGAATTTTTACTGATTAATCACCCCCTCGATTGTCCCATCTGTGATCAAGGCGGCGAATGTGAATTACAAGATTTAGCCATGGGCTATGGCTCTGATCGTTCCCATTATGATGAAGGAAAGCGCTCCGTAGCGGATCAAGATCTGGGTCCTTTAGTCGCAACAGAAATGACGCGTTGCATTCAATGTACGCGTTGCGTGCGCTTTGGCGATGAGGTGGCGGGTTTGCGAGAATTAGGGGCGATTAAGCGTGGGGAAGAGATGGAGATTTCTACCTATGTTCAGCATGCGCTGCAATCAGAAGTTTCGGGGAATATAATTGATCTGTGTCCTGTTGGAGCTTTAACTGCGAAACCCTCTCGTTTTCGAGCGCGTGCTTGGGAGTTGACTCAAGCACCGAGCATCAGTCCACATGATTGTCTAGGGACCAATCTCCATGTGCATACCTATCGCGGGAAGGTGATGCGAGTCGTGTCACGAGAAAATAAAGAACTAAATGAAATGTGGCTTGCTGATCGCGATCGCTTTAGCTACGAAGGCTTGTATCATCCTGATCGGCTTTCTGAGCCCCTGGTGAAATTGGATGGACAATGGGAAAAAGCAGAATGGATGCCGGCTCTCGATTATGCTGTCTCTGGTTTGCGTCGCGTGATGGCAACCAGCACCGCTGATCAAATTGCAGCACTGGCCTCGCCAAATTCAACTCTCGAAGAATTGTATCTCTTGCAAAAATTATTGCGCGGTCTCGGCAGTTCTAATCTCGATCATCGTTTAAGACAAACTGATTTTCGCGATCAATCCGAATTTCCTCTCGCGCCAAATTTGGGTGCTTCCCTTGCTGAGGTGGAAGCGGCTGAGAGTGTTCTCTTGATTGGCTCCAATATTCAAAAAGAACAGCCACTACTTGCGCTGCGTTTACGCAAAGCGTATTTGAAAGGTGCGGCCATCATGGCGCTGAACCCCATGGATTATCGTTTTCATTTTCAATTAAAAGCAAAAAAGATCGTCGCTCCCGATGAATTAGTCTCTGCACTAGCGGGTATAGCGAAGGCCCTACTCTCAGCTAAGGCAGATGCAAAGTTAGCAGCGCTTTTGCAAGATCTTACCATCGATGAATCGGAGCGGCTGATGGCCGAGCATTTAAAGACAAGCAAGCGCAGCTTCATTTTCTTAGGCAGTTTAGCCTTTAATCATCCGCAAGCCTCTTTCCTGCGGCGACTCGCAGCTTTTATTGCAGAAGCCACGGAAAGTAAATTGGGATGGCTGACAGAAGGTGCGAACGCTGCAGGTGCTTGGCTTGCTGGTATGGTGCCGCATCGTCGTCCCGGCGGTAAAATTAATACCCACATGGGCTTACATGCCCTGACGATGCTAGAAAAAAATCGCAAAGCCTATCTTTTATTGCAGGTCGAACCCGATCTTGATTCTGCTCATCCTGCTTTGATGAGAAATGCTTTAAAACAAGCAGAATTTGTGGTGGCTTTTTCCTCCTTCGACAATCCCATCTTGCGGGAAGTTGCCAATGTGATCTTGCCCATTGCGCCTTTCACTGAAACTTCGGGCACCTATGTGAATACCGTAGGGAATTGGCAAAGTTTTAAACCGGCAGCTGCTTTGTATAAAAATACCCAGCCTGCTTGGAAGGTGCTTTCTTCGCTAGCGAACCTCTTACAATTACCGGGTTTCCGCTATGAAACAACTGAAGGTATTCGAGAGGAAGTGCAGTCACTGATTCAGAATACCGAGTTTCTCTCCTCAAAAGTCAGTTGGAAAGATGTAGCTTTAGCCGAGCCCAAACAGCCGGGTATTTCGAGAGTGGGAGAAATTCCACTCTATGCCGTAGATAGTATCGTGCGCCGTGCAAAAGCCCTGCAGGCTACTCAAAAAATAGTCGAGGGCGAACTCGCTGCGCTGCGCTTACATCCTTCTTACGCAAAGGAATTAGGCCTGAAAGCCGGCATGAAGCTCGCCATCTCTCATAAAAAAGAGACAATCCATTTGCCTCTCATACTCGATGAAAGAGTTCCCCCGCATGCAGCCTGGCTGCCGGGAGGGATAAAAGAAACAGTTGAATTAAGTGAATTGTTTGGACGGTTGGAGTTAAAACCAGTTTAAATGCGGAGAAAGTAATGGAAAGTTTAGTTGTACTACTATGGCTACTCATTAAGATAGTCGCGCTCGTCCTTGCCTTGGTCGTGGGCGTGATTTATCTTACTTTCTTCGAGCGAAAAGTTATTGGCTATATGCAATCGCGTATTGGTCCCAACCGCGTGGGACCACGCGGTCTTTTTCAACCGCTCGCAGATATGCTCAAACTCTTAACCAAGGAATTAATTTTTCCCACAGTCTCCAATCGCTATCTTTTTTTCATTGCGCCTCTCATTAGTTTTGGTACGGCCTTAGCCGGTTGGGCGATTGTGCCCTTCGATCAAGGTGCAGTTTTAGCTAATCTCAATGCCGGTATCTTATATAGCTTAGCTCTCTCTTCCTTAGGTGTGTACGGTATTCTCATTGCTGGTTGGGCCTCGAATTCAAAATATGCGCTCTTTGGTTCCCTGCGCGCTGCTGCCCAAGCTATTTCCTATGAAATTGCCATGGGTTTTGCTCTGATCGGTGTCATGATGGCCGCAAATTCTTTAAATTTTCAAGCCGTGGTTGAAGCACAGCGCGGCGGGTTTTGGCATTGGTATTGGCTACCCTTGCTACCTTTGTTTATTGTGTATTGGGTCTCAGGTTTAGCTGAAACCAATCGAGCACCCTTTGATGTTGCTGAAGGCGAGTCTGAGATTGTCGCCGGTTTTCATGTGGAATATTCCGGTGTGATGTTTGCACTTTTCTTTTTTGCTGAATATGCGAACATGATTCTGATTTCCGCCTTACTATCAGTACTTTTTCTGGGCGGTTGGTTGTCCCCCTTTCAGGGACTTCCCTATCTTGAAGCACTTTTTGCCTGGGTGCCGGGTTTCGTTTGGCTACTGCTTAAACTAGCTTTCTTTTTGTACTGTTATCTTTGGTTTAGAGCAACCTTTCCGCGTTTCCGCTATGATCAAATCATGCGTTTGGGTTGGAAGGTATTTATACCGCTCACCTTAATTTGGATTGTGGTCGTGGCTTTAGCGGTGCATTTTCATTTGCCGCCCTGGTTTCAATAAAATGAGAATTGAATAAAAAAGGTAAAATAATGCTACAACTTTTAAAACATTATATAAAAAGCGCTTCTTTCTGGGATCTCCTTCAAGGTTTGCAGGTGACTGGCCGTTATTTTTTTAAACGCAAGGTGACCATTCAATATCCAGAAGAAAAAACACCGGTCTCGCCACGTTTTCGTGGTATTCACGCCCTGCGCCGCTATCCCAATGGCGAGGAACGCTGCATTGCTTGCAAGCTCTGCGAAGCCGTTTGTCCGGCCTTAGCTATCACCATCGAAGGTGAACCGCGTGAAGATGATGGTTCTCGTCGTACGACGCTTTATGATATCGATTTATTTAAATGTGTTTACTGCGGTTTTTGTGAAGAAGCCTGTCCTGTAGATGCTATTGTGCTGACAGAACTCTGCGACTATCACATGGAACAACGCGGCGAACAAATTTTGACAAAAGATAAATTATTAGCACTCGGCGATCTCTATGAAAAAGAAATTGCGAAAAACCGAGAAGAGGATGAAAAGTTTCGCTGAGTGTGACAAATAAACACTAAGAGGGTTACATGCTAGTTGTACATTTTATATTTTACATTTTTGCTGTGATAGCCGTGCTTTCCGCGCTAGTTGTGATTAGCGTGCGTAATCCAGTGCACTCGGTTTTAGCTTTAGTGGTGACTTTTTCGGCAATGGCCGGCGTGTGGATGATTCTATCAGCAGAATTTCTCTCCCTCATCTTGCTGCTTGTCTATGTCGGCGCGGTGATGACTTTATTCCTTTTCGTCGTCATGATGCTCAATGTGAATATTACAGGACACCGCGAAGGGTTTACCCGCTATCTGCCTTTCGGAATTCTCTTAGTGCTCTTAATGGTGGCGCTGATGATTGTTGCTTTTGGTTCCTTTACCCTGCCAGCCCCGCCTTTGCCGAATGCTGACTTTAGTAATGTAACTGAGCTTGGTTCTGTGCTTTATACTGATTATGCTTATCCCTTCGAAATTGCCGGTGTGATTTTACTCGCGGCGATTATTGCTGCGATCAGTTTGGCGCATCGTGTTCCCAAATTCAAAAAAACGCAGAACATCAGTGCACAATTGCGCGTACGCCGCGAAGACCGCCTGCGTTTAGTGAAGATGCCTGTGGAGAAGAAAAATGATCTCTCTTAATGAATTTCTCATTCTTGCTGCGCTGCTCTTTGGTTTAGGAACAGCCGGAATTATTATCAATCGTAAAAACATCATTATTTTATTGATGTCACTGGAATTGCTGTTGTTAGCAGTCAATACCAACTTTATCGCCTTTTCGTATTTTTTAAAAAATCAAGTCGGCCAAGTTTTTGTGTTTTTTGTCTTAACAGTAGCTGCTGCTGAGGCGGCAATTGGTTTGGCTATCATGGTCGTGATGTATCGAAGGCAGAGTACAATTGAAATCGAAAAATTAGCTACGCTTAAGGGCTAGATGTTGTATTAATCATTGAAAAGGGCAAACTGTGGATTTATTGCTAATAACAAAGATCATTATTCTTTTACCCTTAGTGGGGGCTTTGATAGCCGGACTTGTTGGCAAGCTAATCGGTCGTAAAGCAACGCATCGTGCAGTCATTAGCTTGGTTGCTATTTCTTTTTTACTCTCCTGCTATCTTTTTTATGCGATGATCATCCTCAATCATCCTGCTTTTACAGCTCTCATTTACAATTGGGCAGATATCGGCAACCTTCACCTGACGGTCTCTCTCTTAGTTGATAAATTAAGCGCTGTCATGACCTTTATCGTTACCTTCATTTCTTTTATGGTCTATATTTACACTATTGGCTACATGGCCGACGATCCGGGGTATCAACGCTTTTTTTGTTATATTTCCTTGTTTACCTTTGCCATGCTCGTGCTTGTCCTTGCTGATAATTTTCTTCTGCTTTACTTCGGCTGGGAAGGCGTGGGTTTAGTTTCCTATCTTTTAATTGGTTTTTGGTTTAAGCGCGACACCGCAACCCTCGGAAGTCTCAAGGCTTTTTTAGTGAACCGAATTGGTGATTTGGGTTTTCTCTTAGGGATAGCACTTATTTTAATGGATTTTGGTAGCCTACAATATCAAACCGTTTTTGCAGGGGTTCCCAAATTGCTGAATGCCTACTGGATTTTTCCCGGTGGTGCCACGATGTCTGCGATTACACTCACCTGCTTGCTGCTTTTTGTGGGCGCGATGGGGAAATCAGCACAGGTTCCTCTTCATGTGTGGCTTCCCGAATCGATGGAAGGTCCGACACCTATTTCTGCGCTTATCCATGCGGCGACCATGGTAACAGCCGGCATTTATATGGTTACTCGCTTATCACCACTCTTTGAATATTCTCCCACCGCTTTAAGCGTCATTTTAGTTATTGGCGCCACCACCTGCTTTTTTATGGGACTGTTGGCTGTTGTCCAATTCGATATCAAACGAGTGATTGCTTATTCCACGCTCTCGCAACTTGGTTATATGGCGGTCGCCCTTGGCGTTTCTGCCTATGATGCAGCTATTTTTCATCTCATCACTCATGCCTTTTTTAAGGCACTGCTCTTCTTAGCAGCAGGTTCGGTGATCATTGCTCTCCATCATGAGCAAGACATGCGTAAAATGGGCGGCTTGGCACGCTTGTTGCCAATCACCTATTTTACCTTTTTGATCGGCTCTTTGGCCCTAGCTGCCATTCCGCCCTTTGCCGGCTTTTATTCCAAGGATATTATTATTGAAGCAACCCATTTATCTACCATACCGGGTGCGGGCTATGCTTATTTCTGTGTGCAAGTCTCTGCCTTTGTCACGGCTCTTTATACTTTTCGCGCCCTGTTTTTAACTTTTCATACCCAAGCGCGTTTTGATTTGCATGGCGAGCATCAGGTTCATGAATCTCCCTGGGTAGTTCTCTTGCCCTTGGTTGTTTTAGCCCTACCCAGTGTGGTGGCAGGCGCTTTGCTGATTGAGCCGATGTTATTTTCCTCGCCACATTTATTAGGCTCGAGCGTTTTTATTTTGCCGCAACATGCAGTATTAAAAGAACTTGCTACGGATTATCATGGCGTCTTTTCGATGGCTCTTGCGGCCTTTTCCGGACTGACTTTCTGGCTCGTCATAGCAGGAATCCTCACGGCCTGGTTTTTTAATGTTGCTCATCCGCAGTGGTCTGAAGCTCTCAAGAAAAAATTTGCTTGGCTTTATGCTATCCTGCTTCACAAATACGGCTTTGATGAATTCAATCAAGCGGTTTTGGTGAAGGGAACGCGTGAAACCGGTAGTGCGCTTTATACAGTGAGCGATTTAAAACTCATTGATGGCTTGTTGGTGAATGGCTCAGCCGAGAGTGTCGGTTGGTTTGCACGAATTTCGCGTCGTATACAAACGGGTTATTTGTATCATTATACCTTGGTGATGATCCTGGGCTTAATGGGCTTTTTAATTTGGTATGTGAGGTAATCACGAGGCCTATGTTTTTTCATTTACCGATCTTAAGTATTTTGATTTGGCTGCCGCTTGCAGGCGCCGTACTGGTTTTAATGACGGGCGGCGATCAACGCGCTTCGCTTGCACGTGGGATTGCAGTTGTGGTTGCTCTCTTGAGTTTTCTACTGTGTATACCGCTCTATTTGGGTTTTGATCCCACGAGCTATTTAATGCAATACCGCGAAGATTATCTCTGGCTGACTGCTTCCAAAATTCATTATGCCCTCGGTATCGATGGTATTTCCTTGGTCATGATTATCTTGACTAACTTTACTGGACTCTTAGTTATTTTAGCCGGCCTTGAAGCCGTGAAGCAGCGTGTGGCGCAATATCTTGCCATCTTTTTGATTTTGCAAGCCATGATTATCGGTGTGTTTGCTTCAATGGATGCTATTTTGTTTTATGTCTTTTGGGAAGGGATGCTGATCCCGATGTATTTGATCATCGGAATGTGGGGTAGTTCCAATCGAGTTTATGCCTCAATCAAATTCTTTTTGTATACTTTTTTTGGTTCCATTCTCATGTTGGTCGCGCTTTTATATCTCGCCCAAAAATCTGGTTCTTATAGTATTCAAAGTTTTTATCATTTACCGCTGACTTTAACAGAGCAAATCCTGCTATTTTTTGCTTTTTTACTGGCTTTTGCTGTTAAGGTACCCATGTGGCCGGTACACACCTGGCTTCCTGATGCTCATACCGAAGCCCCGACAGCAGGTTCAGTTATTTTGGCAGCGCTGCTTTTAAAATTAGGTGTCTATGGTTTTCTACGATTTTCAATGCCAATTTTACCGCTGGCCTGTCAGCACTTATCTGGCTTCATGATTGTTTTGTCCTTGATTGCGATTGTTTATATTGGTCTCATAGCCATTGTGCAGGCTGATATGAAAAAATTAATCGCTTATTCTTCTATTTCTCATATGGGTATTGCGACCCTGGGTTGTTTTATGGCCTATGATCTCATCCATGATTCTCAAGAATTACAAGCAGCCTATATGGGTTTACAAGGCGCAGTTATTCAAATGGTCGCGCATGCTTTTAGCTCAGGTGCGATGTTTTTCGGAGTAGGGTGGCTGGCTGCGCGTTATTATAATCACAGTCGTTTAATTAAGAGTTATGGCGGTGTAGCCAATACCATGCCAGTCTTCGCTGCTTTTTTTATGCTTTTTGCACTATCAAATGTGGGCTTACCAGGAACAGCTGGTTTTGTTGGTGAGTTTATGGTGATTGTGGGTGCAATGCATTCGCATTTTTGGGTAGCGCTAGTTGCGGCTACCACCCTTATTTTAGGCGCTTCCTATACGCTATGGATGTACAAGCGCGTCTTTTTTGGTCCGGTGAGAAATGATCAGGTTGCTTCGTTTCGGGATTTAAGTGCTATTGAATTAATAAATTATCTTTTATTAGCTGCTGCTGTCTTGTGGTTGGGTTTAAACCCCGAACCAATCGTTCATGTGCTGCAGGCAACGCTGGGGCATTTGCTAGCGCAGAGTTTACCCTATGGTGTGGCAATGAGCCCAAATGAATTAAGTTATTTTGCTTAATCAATCAATACTCGGAAAAATGATATGAACTTGATGATGCCAACGCTTCCCTTAGCCAGTCCTGAGTTTGTTCTGCTCATTATGGGCTGCCTCATTCTTCTGGTAGATGTATTTGTTGCTGCTCGTTTTCGAGTGCTGACTTATTTCCTCGTACAAGCCACTGTAGCACTCGCTTTTATCTTGACAATTTTCCAATATCAGCAGTATTTCGGACCTCTCACTGGCTTTAGAGGCCATTATCTTCTTGATCAACTCGCTATTTTATTGAAGCTCTTTATTTATCCCTTAAGTTTTCTTTCCTTCGCCTATGCTCGTACTTATCTTGAAGAGCGCAAGATCGCCTCCAGCGAATATTATATACTCGGGCTTTTTTGCGTGATGGGTATGTCAGTCATGGCTTCTGCTTATAGCCTCTTAACTATTTATTTGGGATTGGAACTGCTTTCTTTGCCACTTTATGCCCTGGTTGCTTCTTATAAAGATTCGGAAGCAGCCACAGAAGCAGCCATGAAATATTTTGTCATGGGTGCCTTGGCTTCTGGCTTATTGCTTTATGGGATTTCTATTCTCTATGGCTTAACTGGTAGCATTGATATTCCAACCTTTACACAGCAATTACAGACAGCGCCTACAGCCACGGTTGCTTTAGCCCTTGTTTTTATTATAGCCGCTCTCATTTTTAAATTCGGTGCCGTTCCTTTTCATATGTGGGTACCCGATGTTTATCAGGGTGCACCCACGGCGGTCACTTTATTTATTGCCACAGCACCCAAGGTTGCCGCCTTTGGAATTATCATGCGGATCTTGGTTCAAGCTATGCCGGCGCTCCATCTCGCCTGGCAACCCATTTTAATCGTGATCGCCTTGTTGTCGATGCTCTTTGGCAATCTCTTAGCAATTGTGCAACAGAATCTGAAGCGTATGCTGGCCTATTCCTCTATCGCGCATATAGGCTATAGCTTATTAGGCATCATTGCCGGACCTAGTTATCATGAAGGCTATTCCGCTGCTTTATTTTATCTTCTCACCTATACCCTCATGGCTGCCGGTGCCTTCGGCTTGATAACACTTTTGAGTCGCGGCGGAATAGAAGCCGATCAGCTAGAAGATTATCGTGGTTTAAATATTCGAAGCCCTTGGCTTGCTTTCATGCTCTTGCTATTGCTTTTCTCTATGGCCGGTATCCCACCAACCGTCGGCTTTTTTGCAAAGTTGGGTTTATTAAATGCTCTAGTAGAAGCCAATCTCGTTTGGCTTGCAATTGCTGCCCTTGTTTTTGCGATTATCGGTGCTTATTATTATTTGCGTGTTGTTATGCTCATGTATTTTGAGGAACCGACCGAGGCAAATGCAAATCAACCCATCAAACTCTCTTTTGACATGCAGCTTATCCTGACAGCAAATGGCCTTGCTGTTCTCCTTTTAGGTATCCTGCCCTCTGCCTTGATTGATTTCTGTCGATTTGTGATTTGAAAGATCAGATAAAAAGGTACATCATAGGGAAAAGGATCCTCAGCTAATAAACTAAGGTGACTATGCTTCTCTCCAACAAAAGCATCACCATTTTTACCGTTTCCCTAGCACTTTTCATGGATGTGCTGGATACCAATATTATTAACACTGCTATTCCAGCGATTTCGCAAAGCCTGCAAGTGAATCCCGTTGATTTAAAAATAGCCTTAATTAGCTATTTTCTGAGTTTAGCTGTTTTCATTCCCTCTAGCGGTTGGGTTGCGGATAAATATGGTGCTAAACGCATTTTTATTGCAGCACTTGGTCTTTTTACTTTTACTTCTTTTTGGTGTGGTTACGTCCAGACTTTGTTTGAATTGGTTATTGCTCGCAGCATTCAGGGAGTGGGCGGCGCATTTATGATTTCTTTAGGCCGTTTAATCATTGCACGTAGTTTTAAGCGGCATGAGTTTGTAGAAGCCATGAATGCCGTTATTATTGTCGTTTCAATTGCAGTCATGCTTGGACCTTTCATCGGCGGCTTCATTACCGACCATTTATCCTGGCCCTGGATCTTTTGGGTAAATGTTCCGGCTGGCATTTTTGTGATTATTTTAGCTGCTTTCAGTTTTCAAGATACGGCGACTAAAAAAGTTCCTCCCTTTGATTTGTGGGGTTTTATTTTATTTGGCGGCAGTTTAGCTATTCTGTGCTTTTCACTTTCTGAGCTGAGCGAATCAAATTTAGATTTAAACTCAACTATGTTAAAGCTCATCATTGCTGTTCTCATGATGATCATTTATTTCTTACATGCCAAGAGACATCCTTCGCCCTTAATCAAAACAGCTTTATTTCGTATTCGCACCTTTCAAGTATCCGTTTTAGGCAATCTCTGCGCCCGTCTTAGCTTTGGCGGCATGCCTTTTCTATTGCCGCTATTGCAGCAAGTAGGTTTAGGTTTGAGTGCGCAATTATCCGGACTCTTATTAGCGCCCATGGCTTGTGGGATTATTTTTTCAAAATTATTTGCTTTGCCTATTCTACGACGCTTGGGTTATAAGCGTTTCCTGATAACAAACACCTTAATTGTGGGTTTGATGGTCTGGCTTTTTCAGCTGATTGATACCAACACCTCGCTATATTTTATAGCCGGTTTAACCTTTCTTTTAGGCATTTTTGTTGCAGCACAATACACCGGCATGAACTCCCTAGCTTTTTCTGACCTTCGTGAAGAGGAACTGAGTGCTTCAACGAGTATCACCTCTACTATACAGGTTTTATCACAGACCCTCGGTGTTGCGGTTGCTGCTATCCTACTTCGTTATTTTTCTTCCTCCTTTCTTCAACCCTTAGCACTCTCGCTGCCTGTTTTTCATCATACTTTTTTCTTAATGGGCATCCTCACCTTTTCCGCTGCCTTCATCTTTACTCGCTTAAAGGTAGGCGACGGCAATCAGATGTTGGTAAAAAAGGGGGAGGAACGAAAGGGGATCAGTAGACAAGGTCTTGCTTAAAAATAGGAGAATAGCTAAGCTAATTTTCCACAGTCACAAGGATGATGCTCATGCCCTCGCAACCTATCTCCACGCCGGAAAAATTAACCGCAACGCCCATGTTTGATTTTGCTTTTACTAAAATCCTGAAAGCTGGAAAAGAATTTCAAAAAGAACCCCAGGTTCAAGTTTTTGAACCCGAGGGCGACAATCCAACTTACGCCCTGCGTTTTACTGCCGAAAATAAAAGTATTTTTTTACTCAGTCCCGCCTCAGATGATGTAGCGGTTGATATGAGAAATTTAGGCACGACGCCTTTGTTCAAGGTTTTGATGAGAGTTCAAGATTTACAAAGGCAGGATTCAGAAACAATTTATTTGCTTCCCTTAGTAGAGTGTCAATTGATATATCGCGATCTGCTTTATCGTCAGCATGCCGTGATGTTAATGATCAAGGGCAAAGACTGTTATTTATTTGATCCGCGTTCTGATTCTTTTATTTCATTTTCCTGGCTTTATAATTTTAAACCACTGGAGGATTGTTTAGCGGAGCAACACTTTACTTTACAAGAAAGTATTTATTTAAGTTGGCAAATAGATGATATCAACTGCGGTCGTTTTGTGGCAGAGATTGCGGGTCGAGCAGCGGAAGCTGCTTTTACAGGAAAAGATTTAAAAACAATAAGAGCCGTTTTAAAAAATTCACCCCATAAGCCGGACATTGAAAGTTTGGTGGCAGAATCGAGAGTTTGTGTGACTGATCGCAGGATTAGAGGAAATCAAGCTATCTGTGAAGTGCGGTGGCAAAATTTTTTGGATTCTCAGGTCAAGATCGAAGATATCCAGGGCCTGGGTCATTGTTTTTTAAACCCGGAGCTTGAAAAAATGAGTAGGTTTTTTATAAGTGATTGTATTTGGCAAGATTTAAAACCGAAAAAAAGCTTCAGCTTATATCTTCAAGATGCCTCAGAGCCAGAGGCAATCGAGGTTTCGGTTTCTTATTTGTCAGAAAGGCTAGGCTGTGATGAACTGACAGCCTGCCAAATTATATGGGAGCTTCATAATCAAAATCTGATTAGACTTTTTCAAGAGCTTCTTTCTTTAGGAATTGAATTGGCAAAAACTCCTCGAATTATGATAGGAAGATTCAAAGATGACATGTCGATAAGAATCCACACGGTAGATAAAAATATCTTGTTCACCTATACCTTTTATCGTGTTCCGCTTTTATGCCTAAAAAATAAAACCGAAGTTGGTTCACTAGAAGGTCCAATAGAACTCAGTTTTCAATTAATGCAAAAACAGGGCAAATGGGGTTGGCAATTTAAAGTTTTAAAAACTAAAAATGCTGATATTCTCCGTATTTTTAAGGATGAATGTCTGCCAGAAGAATATTTTATTGATCATCATTGTCATTTTCCTGCAGTAAAAATTGCTCGAAATGGTGATTTAACGAGGTTCATTGATAGGAGATATGTTGATCATAAGCTTAGCTTGAATCATGGGGGATTGTTTTATCAAGGAGCTGGGGTCAAATCTTGTCTTCAACCTTCACCTCAACCTTATTTGCCGATAATAGGTAGGTAAGGTTGGAGACACAAGGTTTGAGCTTCGACCCTCCTCTCCCCATCCCTCTCCTCCCGCAAAAAGCGCGGGAGGAGAGGGGGTTTGCTAAGCTAGGCCCGTGAACGGTTATTATTGGGGTTTGTTGAATAAATCAGCCCTGTTTGAACCCCTCCCACCACGTTTTTTGAGCCCTGTTTGAACCCCTCCCACCACGTTTTTTGAGTCCTGTTTGAACCCCTCCCACCACGTTTTTTGAGTCCTGTTTGAACCCCTCCCACCACGTTTTTTGAG